>JAHEMV010000662.1 GCA_024643455.1 Cytophagales bacterium | reverse complement strand
GGATGAAAAAGGTGATGCTGTATTTGAGGGAGAATTAAAGGCCGATGAGATCTGGGATAAGTCCGAAGAATCGATTTCGCTCGGAGATTTTTCGGCACTTACTTCGGAGGGAGTCTACAAGATTTCTTTAGATAAAGGGGTAGTATCCTATCCATTTCATATAGGTAATACAATTTATGATGAGCTGAGCGTGGCTACCTTGAAATCATTCTATCTTCATCGAATATCCATGCCGATCGAAGAACAATATGCTGGGAAATATAAACGACCTCTAGGTCATGAGGACATGCAACTTCCATTTCATCCTTCGACAGGAAAACCATCCGGTACATTGGACACACCGGGAGGCTGGTATGATGCAGGTGATTATGGGAAGTACATCGTAAATGCCGGGATTACCACTGGAATAATGCTGGAAATGGTTGAGCGCTATCCGGGGGCCTATCCTGATGCAAGTCTGAATATTCCTGAAAGTGGTAATGGGATTCCTGATGTTTTGGATGAAATAAAATATGAACTGGACTGGATGCTCACGATGCAGGACGATGACGGGGGTGTATTTGTGAAGGTGACGACGTTGAATTTTGGTGGATTTGTGATGCCGCACGAGGCAAATAAAGATAGATATGTGATTGGAAAGTCAACCTCCGCAGCACTCAATCTTGCAGCAGTGAGTGCGATGGCTGCCAGGATTTACAAACCCTATATACCAGAATTTGCCACCAAATGCCAGGAAGCGGCATCCAAAGCCTGGCAATGGGCTGTGCAACATCCTGAAGAATTTTATGCAAAAAATCCAGATGGTGTTGCTACTGGAGCCTACAGCGATGTAGAACTGGATGAAGAGTTTTTTTTGGCTGCGGCAGAACTGTTCGTAACTACTGGCGAAGTTGAATATTTTGAGCATATACAACTTAAGCTTGGGGATATCACGTTCCGTCTGGAAGAAAACTGGAAAAACTATGATGATAATATTGGTTATTATTCCTTGTTGGGACCTGCAAGCCCATTGGATGAAGGGCAAAAACAACATGTTTCAAAAGGTTTGATCAAGCTGGCAGATGAATTGGCTGAAAAACTTAAAAATATACCCTATCAAATTCCTATAGATCATTTTGTGTGGGGTTCCAATAGTGATATCCTGGATGCGGCCATGATATTTGCCAATGCTTATGAGGTAACCAGGGATCGACAATATCTTGATCTGGCTGTTAAAACCTTCGATTATATTATGGGCAAAAATGCTGTTGGGTATTCATTCGTTACTGGTTTTGGAAGTAAAAGACCGATGCATATTCACCACCGACCTTCCGAAGCCGATGGCATAGACGATCCATATCCAGGATTTGTGGTTGGAGGACCAAATTTCAGACTTCAGGATAAGGCTTCGCTTACCCAGGCAGGGTTATCCTATGCATCGGAACTTCCAGCCAAAGCATATCTTGATGCACAACCAAGTTTTGCGTCCAACGAGATTTGCATCAATTGGAATGCGCCTTGTGTGTACATGCTGGGATTTTTTGAAGCAAATATGGAAGCACTGTAATTGATTAAAAAGTGTTGATAGTTTCTAGTTGTGGGCAAGAAATTTAAACAAAAACAAATGCAAATAGAATGGGATGTAAATCCAGAAATATTAAGACTATTTGATTTAATACCAATACGTTATTACAGTCTTTTATTTATATCAGGTCTACTACTTGGACTACATGTAGTTAAAAAATTATGGAAAAGAGATGGTTGGCAGATTTCAGATTTGGATAGACTATCAATTTTCATTTTTATTGCAACAATTGGTGGAGCTAGATTAGGACATTGTTTGTTTTATGAACCTACCTATTATTTATCGCACCCACTTGAAATATTTCTTCCATTTAAAATCCAAAATGGGAATTTTGAATTTATAGGATTTCAAGGATTAGCAAGTCATGGCGGAATCTTAGCAGTTTTCATTGCGATTTGGGCGTTCAGCAAGAAATCAAACCTGAATTTCTTTTCAATATTAGATAAAGTCTCTATTGGAGGAGCTTTAACAGCTGTTTTTATTCGGCTTGGGAATTTTATGAATTCTGAAATTATTGGGAAAGCGACCAATTCAAACTATGGAGTAGTTTTTAAAAGAGTAGATAATGTTTTACGACATCCAAGTCAATTATATGAAGCATTTGCATATCTAATAATATTTCTAATAATTCTTTTGGCATACACGAACAAGCAAAGTCGAAAAGAAGGTTTTGTATTTGGCTTATTTTTTACGCTATTATTTATTGCTAGATTTCTAATTGAATATTTTAAGATAAATCAAGTAGAATTCGAAGAGGGCATGATAATTAATATGGGTCAAACTCTGAGTATTCCATTTATTTTATTAGGAA
The DNA here is from genome assembly GCA_024643455.1 of Cytophagales bacterium. Classification (GTDB taxonomy): domain Bacteria; phylum Bacteroidota; class Bacteroidia; order Cytophagales; family Cyclobacteriaceae; genus JAAUQL01. Next base: position 234 of record JAHEMV010000662.1, on the reverse strand, counting down.
TTACAATCATGATAATGAAATTTAATCCTGCACAGAACAATGACAATTATCCATAAGGGTTTTATCAAGAGTTTCAATTTTGGTCCCGATCTGTTGATCCTATAGACTAAAATTTTTCCAATCCGCTGTTACTACAATATTTTACCAAAAGATGATGGCCTCAAGGAAGTAGGAGACAGTATTGTATAGGAATGCGCACGAGTATCAGCTATTATAAAATAATGGAATGAATCG
>JAHEMV010000661.1 GCA_024643455.1 Cytophagales bacterium | reverse complement strand
CTAATAAGAAAAGTGACTCCAATATATGCCACTCCGGAAATACCAGAAAATCCATGGAATTTCAGAACATTTTATTACGCACCACAAAAATATTTTTTTGGGACCTACTTCGATACATTCTGGTTCAATATCGCCATACTTTGGGTCATGGCATTAATTGTACTGATGGCACTCTATTTGGACCTATTAAAGAAACTTATACTATTATTTTCAAAAATCGGTGACTACAAATTCAGAAAAAAAATTAAAAAGGATCAACTATCCATCAGGAAGTAAGTGGGAAGATGTTGTGGGTTATTCCAGGGTTGTGAAAGTAGGCAATTTTATTGAAGTGGCCGGTACTACCTCCACAGGAGAAGATGGAACAATTAAAGGTAAAGGTGATCCATATCTTCAAACCAAAATTATAATTGAAAAAATTTCCAATTACTTAAACCTAGCAGGAGTTTCCCTGGAAAACGTGACCCGGACCCGAATCTTTGTTAAAGACATTGACAAATGGGAAGAAATAGGAAGAGCACATGGTGAATTTTTCAAACACATAAAACCCGTAACCAGTATGGTGGAAGTTTCTCGATTGATCGATCCCGATATACTGGTTGAAATAGAAATGTCAGCTATAATCACATAGATCCTTTGGAAACCTATACTTATAACTATCCAAAACCTTCGGTCACCACGGATTGCATTGTAATGAAAGGTCCCTTAGATAGAAGAGAAGTGTTGCTGATTAAACGCAAACGCAATCCATTTATGCAAAAATGGGCATTTCCTGGAGGTTTTGTTGAAATTGACGAGGATCTTATCGATGGAGCAATTCGTGAGTTGGAAGAGGAAACAGGATTAACGAATATTGGGCTAAAGCAATTTGGCACCTATGGAAAACCAGGCCGTGATCCAAGAGGATGGACCATATCCGTTGTATATTATGGATTTATTCAGGAGGGCAATCTCGTTGTTACTGCTGGTGATGATGCTGCAGAAGCATGTTGGTTTGATTTGAAAAAATTACCTCCACTGGCCTTTGACCACGAGGAGATAATTCGTGATTTTATAATGCAATTTCCATAAAATCCATTTTTTGGATAAATGAAAAGGTATAAAAAAAGGCTTCAAACAGTTGAAGCCTTTTTTTAATTTATTCAATTTCCAATTCCAGGGGCCAGGTTGAGCCATCGGTACGTGTCAAAACCGTGGTTCCTGCATCTCCATAATCGTTTGACCAATCCAACTCAAGGTTGGTGCCATCGTTACTAAGAATAACAAATGTATAAATCAGGCCATACTGGTCGGATCCGCCAACCGTAACTGTATTACATACATCAGTCAGTGTAACACCATCAGCAGGCGTATCACCCCATGCACAATCATATTGCCCAAACGTGGCATCTGATACTCTGTAAAAACCGGCACCATCTTCCTCAAAAGTAACTTCTCCGGTGACTGGGTTATTACATCCATCGATATCTCCACCATCGCCAACGCCGGTCACAACAGTAGAAAAATCAAAAGTACCACTCAATTCAGATTTACATGCTACCGGAGCATTCACTATGACATTTGACCTGGTTCGCAATCCACTTTTTGACGTGACAATTACTTCAAAAAGGAAAACATCACCCAATGCCAAATCATTAACAGAAACGCCATCGATATCTGCAACAGCCTGCTCAGCTGTTACTTTAATATTTACAGGAACAGAAGTATACGTACCAATTTCTGTTTTATGGCCTTTATAGGTCTTTTCTATCGTAATTGACTCTGCAACTTCAGTATCTACCGTCACATCAAAGTCAATATATGCATTTTCAACATCGAGAATATCGAAATAGGAAGAGTTCACTTCCGTAATTTCTGGAAATACCGTACCCGTTTCAAAGGGTTGCATCAGATCATCCTGGTTTGTAGAGCAACCAAAAACCAGTACTATCCCTATTGAAATTATCGAGCTATTTAAAAATCTATTTTTCATATTTATTTCATCTTTAAAATTGAACAACTAATCATTCTGCCCACCATACTTTATTCTGGGTGGTTCTGTCAGGAACATTTGGATTTGCGGCTACCTCATCCTGTGGATATGGAAATCGATTTGGTGGAGGTGCTACAGGATTGTTCAAAGTTGGGATTGATGTCCTTCGATAATCATTGTAGGCCTCAATTGGCTGAAATATCCAGAAAGAAATATATTTTTGGGTAATAATATTTTCAAGCGTTAAATTTCCTTCGCCAACGGAAACGGTACTTCTTGCCAAATAAGTATCAATATCATCCGGGTCAACTTCAGCTCGTACAAGAGCAGCTTCAACTCCGTCTAAATACGCCTGGTATGCTTCTGGTTTTTTATCGAGTCTCAAATTTGCTTCAGCTTCAAGAAATTTTACTTCATCGTACGTAATGATCGGCAAAGGTGCAGTAGCAGTCACATAAGTCTTGGATGCTCTGGAATAAATATTTCCACCCTGATCTGTAACTGCAGTACCATTTGGCGCTGGTACGACAACTCCTTCCACAGTTCCAAACCATAAATCTCCCCTTGGATCACCCAGGTTATTAATGATATTATAAAACGTTTCACTAATAGCATGATGTGATCGATCATTCGATTCCTG
>JAHEMV010000166.1 GCA_024643455.1 Cytophagales bacterium | reverse complement strand
TCTCTCAACATGTTAAACTGATTTTTAGGTTAGGAGGTACTTAACTATCTCTTAACCTTTACCCTAAGTCAGTACACTTTTTGCTACAGGTTTACATATACAATAAAAATGCTATCGGTTTGGACAAGGCTATGGTAAGTTCTAGTCACATTCAGTTGTAAAATATATATTAGGACTATCGGCCGTTTCCAGGTAATAATCATCAGGGTAGAGGAAAAATGTTTTCCAAACACAAACTTTATATAGCGTAGGCATCTGTCTTAATTGCAGATTTTTTACGTTGACATTGTTTGAAATATCCAGAGCAGTTAATCGATTACCGCTACAGACCAAAGTTGATAACGCAATATTATTCGTGACATCCAGAGTAGTTAATCGGTTATAATCACAACGCAAATTCTTTAATATAGAATTATTTGAAACATCCAGGCTGGTTAATTGACCTTGATCGCATTTCAAATATTCCAGGATCGTATTTTTCGAAACATCCAAACTGCTAAACTGGTTATACCCACAACCTAGATCTTCCAATTGAGCATTATTAGAAACATCCAAACTGATTAGTTGTGCATTAAAACAATTCAATGATTCTAAGGCAGTACATTTAGAAACATCCAACGAACCTAACTCGTTACATCCACAATTCAAATACTTTAATTTAACACTATTTAATCCATACAGTTCTGTTAATCTGTTATACTCACACGACAATCTCTCTAATATAGTATTATTAAACATACCTAAACTTTGTATTGAGTTGTCACGACAATTCAATTCTTCTAATAAGGTATTGTAAGAAACATTTAAAGAAGTCAACCGGTTTTCTCGACAGTTAAGATATTTTAAATTCCCGCTGCCTTGAATACCCAAATAAGTTAGTCCGTTTTCTCCGCAGTCCACATAGCTTAATTCAGTGTTGCTTGAGAGATCTAAGCTTTTCAATTGGTTATTGGAGCAAATCAGGGTATCTAAATTGACAAATTTTTCAATCCCAGTCAGATCCGAAATATATCTATTGGATATATTTAATGATGTTATCACTGCTGCTTCCGTAAGACTAATATTGCCGTCATTATTTGTATCTACTCCTTTTTTGATTAGTTGATTTAAAAAGTGAGTGTCGGGGATATCGTTGATAGGATCGGGTTCATCTTTATCACATTGACATAATAAAGCCAAGGTCACAATAAATATCATTGTTATAATTATTGCTTTCAATATGTCTTTATTTAAATGAGCTATAATCAATTTACAAAATCGTACAGCGGAAGTCAATATAAAATGCAACTCATTCACAATCAGGATATCAGAGACAATTGGGATATTGACTTGAATCATAAATGGTCTAATGGGTACACGAAATCAAAAAGTTACATAATGTAACTGCCCCCTGCACGTTACAAGACAAATTCATAATTCCATGTCCCAAATTTGGGACAAACGAAATATCGGATTTAAATGATCTCCAAAGATCGATTGATTTGAACCTATGCTGATTCTGTGAGGTTAAAAGTACAATTACCACTTTTACAATGTTCTGTGGTCGCCATTGATAGATCATCTCCAGTCAACCTATACCAATAAAATCCGTCTAAACTCTCCCAGAATTGACCAGAATCAGCCTGGCGACTTCTGGCCCTGTATGTCATCATGATATAAAGACAATCCGTTTAAATTTAAACAAAGGTCGGTGTAAACGACCACGTTTCTTTATTACTCCTATTAAGAACTACAAATACTTCTTTGGATTGATTAGATGATTGATAAATTTTTGATGGGTTTTTCTATGCTGAGTGGATTTCACGGTTTTTGGGCAGGACTTCAAAGGCACAGTTTTCATCCAACCCCATCAAAGCGGTGTACCCGACAATGTCGGTAAACATGATAGCAGCTAATCGACGTTCCTGCATGGCTAGTAAGATTTTTTAGTCGATAACAGATTCTAAATGATTATCTAGGTTATTACAATTTAGTGAAAACTAAAGTTTTATTTACCTATTCTATATAAATACGCACTGGTGCGCATTATCAGGTTGTTCTTTATGATGGCAGGCGTAGTCCATATCTCACCTTCCAGTGTATTTTCCGCTATAATATTAAGTTCGGGGCCCTCTTCAATTACGGTTGTTTTGCCATTGGTGGAAGAAAAGTAAATGTTACCAGCAGCGTAAACAGGGGAGGAATTATACTTTCCCTTCAATCGGTTTGCCCACACTGTTTTCCCTGAACTTGCGTCAAGACACATCATATTGTTTTTCGAATCTATGTTATACAGTAGTCCATCTTTGATAAGCGGTGTAGACAATTGTAATATGGGCGTTTGTATCCGCCATTTCATGTTGGTTGCTTCGATGTCGCCAGTTCCATCCGGATTTACGGCCATTAATTCAGCAAAACGATCCTTATTTTCATCCGTGACAAAACCGGTATGAAAAAATACAGTACCATCTTCGAATAGTGGCATAGCAATGGTGGAATCCTCGCCACGTATAATCCTCCAGATCTCTTGCCCCGTGTTTGGATCGTAGGCTATACAAGCTGCAGATCCATTCGAAATCATCATATCCCGACCGTTTACATCAATTATGATTGGAGTGATATACGCCTTCTTGCCAATGGGTTCTAATGCTTGATAAATCTCTTCTGGTCGTTCCGTCTCCCAAACAGTTTCACCAGTTGATTTATTTAGCGCCGTAATTAGTTGTTTATCAGTACCCTCCAAATGTACAATCAACAAATCCTTATATATTATCGTGGAAGAACCCGGCCCCTGAATATGCAAGCAATTCAGATCAGTACGTTTCCAGACTATCGATCCGTTGTTGGTATTTAGACATGCCGTACCATATTTACCAAAATGGGTGTAGACATAATCCTTCTCGATACAAGGAGTAGGAGTTGCAAATGAGTTGATATCGTGTTTTCGATAAATAGAATCTGGCGTAAACAGTTGAATATCAAATAGTATCTCACCGGAATTGAAATCAACGCAAACAGCATACATTTCTTTGCCATTCTCTGTGGCAGTCGTCATCCAAATCTGGTCATTGTAGACGACTGGTGAGGACCACCCTTTGTCATGAATTTTGGTTTTCCAGACTATATTGGAATCGGATGTCCATTTTACCGGACAAAATTCCACATCAGCAATACCATCCAGGTTGGTTCCCCGGAAGTGTGTCCAATTTTTTTCTGAGGTTTTATACGTAGAAGATACGGATAAAAGGCTAATAATAATCAGATAAAAAAATAGTGCGCGAAACTTTCCCATTTCAGTAAATTTTAGGGATTAAAAAATTCGGTTGTACAAAATCATTTTGGTAAAACGATCTAAGGTTTAATTTAGTAAATCCAGTCAAGTATTGCGATATAAGATGAGTATTTAGTTTTCAATTTGCTTTAAAGCCTTGAGCTCAAGCCCTGACAAAGTTGAGCAACATGGCATGGCCCATGTCTTTGTTTTGGGCGGCCCTGAATAGGTCAAAATATTTTGAATAGATCCCCATTCAATCCCATCAAGGCGGTGTAGTCGGTGATGTCGGTGAAACCACTTTCACAAAAGTTCTGCAGGACAGACATGATGGCAGCTAATCGACGTTCACGCATGACTAAGATTATTTTGGGTCGATAATTGATCCAGGGTGATTGTATAGTGTTATAACAATTTATTGGAATTCACATATTTATAAAATTCTTTTTGAAATTATTATGCACAAGAAAAAATGATGTTGATCGTCAAACTAAGGAAGCGGAAGATTCATTTTCTTTAAAAGCCCAATATATCTGGGATGGGTTTTTAATTGATCGTAATTCCTCAAATTGGTTGCGACATAAGTGATATCCATATCCCTCATTTCATAGTCCATTTCAAGGCAATCCACCGCCTTGTCGACATTATTTAACATTAAATATCTTTCCGCTTTTAAGGTATTGATCATTCGAGATCCCTTGTTTCCATACTTCTCATTCATCTTTAACATTTCCTCGATAGCAGCAATATGTCCTTTTTCATTAAAGGCATTAAGCACAGCGGCTCTTGCTTCATCAAACCAATTCCCATCGACTTTTTCGACCCATAATTCAATCCATTTTTTATAATCCCTGTTGGTATAAGCGCTATCCATTTGAATGCTAAATAAGTTACCCCTTGCAAAGCCAAAATTTGGATCAATGGAGAGGGCTTTCTCGAAATAATGGATCGCAGATTTATGGTCACCATCATTTCTCATCACGACTCCATACAGACCAAGAATCAAAGGCTTCATTGGATCAAGGTCTAATCCCAGGTTGGCCTGGATTGCCGCTTCATCTGACCGCTTCAATATCATTAGCAAATGTGCATAATACATTCGACACAATGCATCGTTTGGATTTAACTTAAGCGATGTTAAAAATTCCTTTTCGCCTTTCGCCCAATCAAATTCTGTCCATACTGCATTTAGGGCATTTACATAATGTGCCTGTGCTGAATTGGGATCGAGCTCAAGCGCTTTGCCCAAATAATCATATACTTTCGGAAGCGTAACTGATTTCGGAAGAACTCCAAAAAAAGTTCCAAGCAAACCCCAGGCATTTGCCAGACCTGCATAAGGGTCGGCCCATTCCGGATCTATATCGATGGCTAGCTGAAAATACTCCAGGGCTTTTTGCATGGATTGCTGATCAAGTTTTTCCCAATAATACTGCCCTTTTAAAAAAGCATCATACGCCTCCGGATCAACTGTTCTGGTAGCAGCCAGTAGCGTTTCTTCCTCAGGAGTCAGAATAACATTTATCTGCTCTGAGATATCTTTCGCTACTTTGTTATACCAATTTAGTATCTGGCTTTTCTCAACATAATAGTCTCCAAACCAGATTTGTTTCTCTTCCGGATAAATCGTTATCAGGTTTATTTGCAGGCAGATACTATCACCAAAACATGAGACAGAAGGTTCTATGATGTAATTGACATTCAATTCGGAAGAAATTTCTTTCATGGATTTTCCGGCATTTTTATACGCATTGGCCGTGGTTTTGGACGGAACCCGAAGTGAACTGATTTTTCCGATGCCATTGATCAGCGATGAATGCACTCCTGCCATATAATAGTCAAGAGAATCACTACCAGTATAGTTGTCAACCGGGAGAACAACAAGGGAATTTGATTTTGATTGATCGCCAAAAAACTGGCTTCGGCCCCACCAAACACCAGTGATTAACAACAGTACAAAAACCGTGTAGGATATGGCAGATCCAAATATCCGTTCCTTCAGTCCTTTCCCTTTTAGTTTATTTATTTTTGCGTTTGTTGGGATTGGAAGGTCTTCACCCTGAACAGCATATGTCCTTACAGGATAATCAACGTTTTTTAGGTTAAACTCACCCAGTAACTTTGTCTGAATGTCGCTTTTGCTGCGAATTGATTTTTGTATTGAGTCAGAAATGTATATTCCTCCTGGATCCGCAATGGATTGTATCCTTGAGGCAAGGTTAACCCCATCTCCAAAAACATCTTCATTTTCAAAAGTGATGTCTCCCAGATGAATTCCAATGCGGACTTTAGCATCCAATTTGGCTCTTGCCTGTTTTTGTATTTCAATGGCACAAAACACTGCATCTGCTGCCAGGTGAAAACTAATCAGCATACCATCACCCATTTCCTTGATAAGCTTGCCTGCAAACCGATCAATTAATTCTAGATGGATATCTCGATTTATATGGAGAATTTTAAAGGCACGATCTTCATCTGATCCCATCAGGGCAGTATAACCAACGATATCGGTAAACATAATGGCAGCCAGACGTTTTCCTTTAGACATTGGATGTAAGGTTAAAATCTTTTGCTCAACATAGCCCTCAAAGTGATATTTGAAGATAAATAAAACAGTCTTACTAAACAAAAGAATTTGAATTGAGTATACATTGAGCCTTCTCAGACGTCTGACAAACAAGGGCTAATATTGAAAACCAATAGTTAATTCACCTTAATGATGAACATCTTGTTGTCGGGTAATAGTAAGTCTTCTGTATCACTTACTTTTATAATCTGAACTACGATCCTGTCACCAGGCTGGGCTTTCTCTTTAAATTCGCCCAAATCAAAGCTGTCGCTATTGATGGTTAATATGGTTACAGCTCGATTTCCGCGAGCCAGTGTGATTTCAATCGATGAGACTTCGATGCGTTCATCTGCAGACTCAATGGTAAGTTCCGCAAACTCCGAAGGCTTTAATCCTCCATTCAAATCATGATTTACACCCGCTATCGAGATTTTGAATTTTGGATCTTCAATTGTAAATAATGAAAAGGAGGATAGACTAACTGCAAGGACAAATAGCCTGCGTAAAATGCGTCGTTTTTCCATGGGTGAAAAATGATAGCGGAAGCGTGTAATATGTAATACGAAAAGGATATCTTTTTGGTGCCTGACTTTCCGTCATAAAAATAATAAAACCTCGACTCAAAAAGTTGAACGACCAACTTTCGGCACTTAATTCACCTTTATTACAAAGATTGTATTTGTGGGAGAAGTTGACTCATTTTCCATATTTGTGCTTTTGATATCAATCACGATCCGGTCACCTGGTCGGGCATTAGTTTTTAACTGATTTAAATCAACGGTGTTTCCTTCATACGTTTTTATTGAAATTGCCCTTGCGCCGCGAGCCAGGGTAATTTCAAAAGATTTCACATTGACGTTTTCATCTTTTGATTCAATTGTCATTTTTGCAAACTCTGAAGGATTTAAGCCATCTTTTAGTTCGTGATTTACTCCGGCAATCGATATTTTGAAATTGCGCTCTTCAACGAAAAATATAGTAAAAGAACTTACAACAAGTGTCAGGACGAAAAGGACGAGCAAAAAGCGTGTTTTTTCCACAGAAACAAATTCTGATGGATTAAGTCTTATGCATAGAACAGGAAGTACGGGAAAAATATATTTTCCTTCTTACAAAAAGCTCCAGAAATATTTACCCGATCAAAAGGATGAGATCAATAAATATGCAAAACTTATATCAGATATAGGTTCAATAGAGATTTTTCGCATTGAAGAAAATAGAAAATGTCAGTTAGCACTAAACTTAGTTGAAGCAAATGCAGAGAAGTTCTGTGGAATTATTGATGAAATCGTAACAATAAAATCATCATCCTAGATTCAGTTGATTATATGACGTTAATACTTCTCTTTGCGATGTTCTAAGGTCGCCATTGATAGATCATCAACAACCAACCTATACCAATAAAATCCGTCTAAAGTCTTCCAGAATTGACCAGAATCAGCCTGGTGAGGTCTGGTCCTTCATTAACATATAAAGACAATCTGTGTAAATTTAGACAGAGGTCGTTGCAAATGACCACCATTCTTTCTTGGGAGCTACTAGGATTGTTTACTGTAATATTAAATCTCGTGCCTTTTATTTATGCTCCCCCAAAATTAACTTTTAAATCCGCATGGAAGTTCCAAAAATGTCAACATTCTCTTTTTTTGCTACTTCAAAACATTTTTCCATTAACTTGTCAAGTCGTTCACTTTCCTCATCTGTGAATGTTCGCACTGTTTTGTTACCGTGGATATCTGTATTTACTATTTCCCTTAATGATGTCTCTGGATGAAACAATATCCGTTCCTTCAAAATGCAAAAAACGGATAAAGTGAACCACACGAAGCGGATTAAAGTGAGCATAGGCGAGCGGATTAAAGTGAGCCACCTTAACCGGGTGAAAGTAAACCACTAAAAAATCGATTTTATTTGTGAGTTTCAGATAGTCTTTTTTGGATAAAAGAGATTATGGCGAACAAACAGATAGAGATAAGAGAAAAAAATAACAGCTAAATTTAACCACAAATGAATCGAATATTAGTATTCCATTTACACTGCTCACTTTAATCCGCTGAAGGTGGCTCACCTTGACTGCTCTATCCAATTTACAGCACAATGCAATTTGCTGAACACTCGCCTGCAAATAACAAATAAAAGATATACCTTGCACAGTTTATAGGACTACAAAAAATTTATAACATGCTTCAGTTGCTGATTAAAATAAAAAACTATTCTACCCCCATTAATATTGCAATTCTGATTGTTAGAGTATTTTCTTCTGTCATGATGCTCACCCATGGAGGCCCCAAATTTATGAGATTACTTGATGGAAATTTAAAGTTTGGAGACCCCCTTGGTATTGGATCAGAAGCATCCTTTATTTTAGTGATTTTTTCAGAATTCTTTTGTTCGATTCTTATTATTGTTGGATTGGGAACCCGGCTTGCAACAATTCCTCTCATTATCACAATGTTAGTAGCACTTTTTATTGCCCATGGAAGTGATCCAATATTAGAACATTTGAATATTATTGGATTTATCGCCACTTATTTACTCTTGTTATATATGGGAAGTGGCAAATATTCACTTGACTACAAGATATTTAAGAAGTAGCAGAATCCATTTTCAATACCGATTCTGTCACGTAGAAAAATCCAATTATCTATTATTTTTGTAAGTCTTCAAGCTAAAGCGAACTAAATCGGGTAAAAGTTAGGTCATACTTCTGAGCAATTCAAAAGGTATGATGGTGAGGTTATAAATACAATTACCATTTTTACGAAGTTCTGAGGTCGCCATCGATAGATCATCTCTAGCATACCTATAACAATAAAATCCGTCTAAACTCTCCCAGAATTTTACTGCAAATGCTATTCCTTATCATTCAATTAAGAATTGAGGCTTGATTTAGAGATTAAATAATTGACAAATGCACGACAGGAAACCAACATATATTTAGCATCATCGAAATCTATTCTTTGGTTTATCAAATATTCCGGTTTTGAGCTGGTGTTGTGAATGTGGTTATCCATTAGTTAATCATTTGATATGTAATTTGTCAGTGCAAGCCTGACCAGTTCCGATTTGGTTATTCTCTCTTGTTTCAACACTTCGACTAAACTTTGATATTGTTGATTTGTTAGTCGGATAGAAATGTGTGTGTTTTTCCGTTCTCCATGTTCTCCAATGATATAACTGACTGATAATGAAGGCAGTATTTTTTATAATTAGTTGATCTTAAGGATGTGTAATTTTGACAGGTAATTGCACTATGATCAGAATTTTACATTACATAAATGTATCAGTAAATTCATATATTTATGTAGAAAAACCTGACCAACCATGCTTAACTTCTATAAGATTGTTAAGGAGAACCTTAGCTTCAATCGATTTGAATTCAAAGAAACAGTTTGTCTTGAATATACCTGTCCTATTGATGCAGAACAAGTAGGAATTTTTTCCAGGAGCGATTACATCGTTCATGTACTGAGTGGCAAGAAAACCTATAAGACCATCAATGGTGAGTGGACGCTGATGCCCGGACAAACACTTTATCTCAAGAAAGGAGCTGAAGTAATTCATCAGTATTTTGATGATGAATACTGCATGCTGGGATTTTTTCTGTCCGATGAATTGATCAGGGAAACAATGGAGGACATGAAAGGAAAAGTAATATTGAATTGTTCCAAGAATCCAGCAGAGTTTACGGCGACCACTGTTCAACAATCTGATTATCTTGAAGGATATTTTCATTCGATGTTGCATTATTTCAGAGGTGAAAACCGGCCACCGGATCACATCCTGGTGCTAAAGCTTAAAGAATTACTTATCCATGTCATTAATAGTGATCCACTTCTG
>JAHEMV010000660.1 GCA_024643455.1 Cytophagales bacterium | reverse complement strand
AAACAGATTTATATATAATTAAAACTGAAGTAAATCAATCCTAAATCTCAATCATTTATCATTTTTAATGCTTTATTAAAAACTCGAAAAAGAATCCTGACAAAAAAGAAAATATGAATAATCGCTTAACTATATTTGTTGTCGATTTTGCCTAAATTCAATTGGCATTTTTTAATTCGATAACTTTTAGAATATGGTTGTTTCAATCATGTGGCCCTTGGTGGTTTATTCGGGAAGTGTTATTTTTTTAATTGTGATCATCTTTATACTTTCTCATGTACTTGGAGAGCGACATGAAGAACGTTTAACTCATGAAATTTACGAATCAGGAATGGCCCCGACGGGAAGTTCAAGAATTCGATTCCCAGTTTATTTTTACCTGATTGCCATGTTCTTTGTCATTTTCGATTTAGAAACAGTTTTTATTGTGAGTTGGGCTGTTGCCTTTAAAGAATTGAGCTGGGCCGGTTATATCTTTATTGTACTTTTTATCATTGAATTGGGTATAGCTTTATTTTATATCTGGAAAATGGGTGCATTGGATTTTGGGCCTGATGGCAAAAAAATATTAGCAGCATATCACAAGATCACAGGTAAACGAAATTAATTATGAGTGAGACAGGAAGCCCAAAAGTTGTACAAATGGGAGAATCCTATGAAGAGGTAGCACGCAGGTCTATTTTATTGACCAAACTTGACGAGCTCATTGCCTGGGGAAGATCCAATTCGATGTGGCCATTTGGCTTTGGATTGTCTTGTTGCTTTGTAGAAATGGCTACAAGCCTGACACCAAAATACGACCTTGCCAGATATGGAGCAGAAGTCATCCGGAATTCACCCCGAGAGGCTGATGTTATGATTATCGCTGGGACAGTTTTTATGAAAATGGCACCTATTGTGAAACGTTTATACGAACAAATGATGGCTCCCCGTTGGGTAATATCTATGGGTTCATGTGCCAATTCAGGAGGAATGTATGACATTTATAGTGTTGTCCAAGGCGTAGATAAAATATTACCAGTGGATGTTTATGTTCCAGGATGCCCCCCAAGGCCAGATGCTTTTATGCAAGGACTATTGCTTTTGAGAGATACTGTTGGAAAAGAAAAGAGACCCCTTAGCTGGGTAATAGGACCTCAGGAGGTGATAAAACCACAAAAAATTTCGATGAAGGATATAAAAAGGGAAGAACATAAATCAGTTGGTTTTTTGAGACCTCCTGATGAAACATATGAATAACTAAAAAGGATCTATATTAATTCAGGTCAACGTTTTTAAGTGAACTATGGGGAATAAACATTTTTTTAAATTTTTAATAGCTTGATCTAAATGTCATCCATTGTTGAGGATTTGATTTCGGCATTTTCAGGAAATGAACTGATCGTACAGGAGACAAAAGATCAGATGCAAACTATTTGGATTCCCACATCCAATATCAAAGATGTTTTGATTTTCCTCAAAACAAAGATTCAAAAACCGTTCAATATGCTTCATGGAATAACTGCCATTGACGAACGGCTACGCAAACATAGAGCAGGTCAGCCAGCAAGTGATTTTACCGTGGTATATCACCTGTTTTCATATGACAGAGCTCAATATATTAGATTAAAGGTTGCATTGATTGGTGAAAATCCCACAATACCCAGTATCACCAGTATTTGGAAAAATGCCAACTGGTATGAGCGTGAAATATTTGATATGTTCGGCATCAAATTCAAGGATCATCCCCATTTGGTCAGACTTTTAATGCCAAGATATTGGCAAGGACATCCCTTAAGAAAAGAACATCCGGCCCGGGCCACCGAGATGGGCCCATATTTCCTCAACGATGAAAAAGAAGATCGAGAGATGGACGCCCTCAACTTTGAACCTGAAGAATGGGGATTGAGCAGGGAAACTGAGGATACTGAATTTATGTTCCTGAATCTGGGGCCTCAACACCCTGGCACGCATGGCGTATTGAGGTTGATTGTTCAGTTGGAGGGAGAAGAGATTGCTAACGTAGTCCCTGAGATTGGATTCCATCATCGTGGAGCAGAGAAAATGGCAGAAAGACAAACCTGGCATAACTATATTCCTTATACTGATCGTATTGATTACCTGGCTGGTGTATTAAATAATCACGCTTATTTGCTTTCTGTTGAAAAACTCGCCGGGATTGAAGTTCCGGATAAGGCAAAGGTTATTCGAATTATGTTGGATGAATTATTCAGGATATCCAGCCACCTGGTTTGGTATGGCACTTTCGCTCAGGATTTGGGTCAATTGTCACCGGTTTTTTATATGTTTTCAGACAGGGAACGCGTTCTCGAGATCATCGAATCGATCACAGGCGGACGTATGCATCCGAGTTGGTTCCGAATTGGAGGCACTGCAATGGATCTTCCTAAAGGTTGGGACAAACTAATTCGTCAATTTGTAAACTATTTTCCAAAGCGGCTTCACGAATATGATAAGTTGGTAATGCGAAATGCGATTATTAAAAGTCGTACAAAAGGCATTGGAATTTTCACTTCCGAAGAAGCCATTGAGTGGGGAATTACCGGCTCAAACCTGAGGGCTACCGGCTTACCACATGATTTTAGAAAAATCACCCCTTACGGCGGATATGATCAGTTTGAATTTGA
>JAHEMV010000165.1 GCA_024643455.1 Cytophagales bacterium | reverse complement strand
ATCTAAATAATTCAACTTTTAACGTAAATCTTCACATTAAATGACTTTTGTCATATATTTGGTTTAGGTGAGCATATATATTTGCTCTTTGGTCATTTTTAACCTAGCGACTTATTTTTCTAAATTAACCTCTTAAACATGCAAATTGAGAAATTTAGCTACGACAACAAGATAGTCAAGTATTTTGCTATCGCAACAGTAGTATGGGGAGTCATTGGAATGCTAGTAGGGATTATTGTTGCCCTGCTTATGTTCTATCCTAGCCTTTTAACATTCGGTGGCATTGACCTGCATGCCGGAATTACGAGTTTTGGCAGACTACGACCGCTACACACCAATGCAGTCATTTTTGCCTTTGTGGGGAATATGATTTTTGCAGGTTCGTATTATTCCATGCAACGGCTCCTCAAAGCAAGGATGTTCAACGACACCCTGAGTTGGGTTCATTTCTGGGGCTGGCAACTTATCATTGTTTCAGCGGTAATTACGTTACCATTGGGCATCACAACCTCAAAAGAATACGCCGAACTGGAATGGCCAATCGATATAGCCATTGCACTGGTATGGGTAGTTTTTGGTGCCAACATGATCGGAACCATTCTCAAAAGAAGGGAACGACACATGTATGTGGCGATCTGGTTTTACCTCGCTTCGTTTGTTACCGTTGCAGTGCTTCATATTGTCAATTCATTTGAATTGCCTGTAGAATTGTTTAAAAGCTATTCCTGGTATGCCGGGGTACAGGATGCCTTGGTTCAGTGGTGGTACGGTCACAATGCTGTGGCGTTTTTCCTGACTACACCATACCTGGGATTGATGTATTACTTCTTACCCAAAGCTGCCAATCGACCAGTATACTCCTATAAATTGTCTATCATTCACTTTTGGTCTTTAATATTCATTTATATATGGGCTGGTCCTCACCATTTATTGTACACTGCACTTCCGGACTGGGCCCAGTCTTTGGGTACAGTATTTTCCATCATGCTGATCGCTCCATCCTGGGGTGGTATGCTCAACGGATTACTTACATTGAGGGGTGCATGGGACAGAGTACGTGAAGAGCCTGTTTTGAAGTTTATGGTTGTGGCAGTAACCGCCTACGGAATGTCCACCTTTGAAGGGCCGATGTTATCGTTAAAAAACTTTAATGCTGTAGCACACTATACTGACTATATCATTGCGCACGTACATGTTGGCGCTTTGGGATGGAATGGATTTCTGACATTCGGTATTCTGTACTGGATGATTCCAAAAATGTGGAATACCAAATTGTATTCAACTAAACTGGCTAATTTACATTTCTGGATAGGGTCTTTGGGTATTGTATTTTATGCGCTTCCACTATACGCATCATTTTTTGTACAAACGCTGATGTGGAAACAATTTACTGCTGATGGAATTTTGGCTTATCCTAACTTCCTCGAAACAGTGACACAGATTGTACCGATGTACATGTTAAGAGCTTTTGGTGGAACATTGTATTGGGTAGGTTCACTGGTGATGGTTTACAACCTGGTGAAAACTGCAGCAGCTGGTAAGTTCGTGGCTAATGAAGAAACAGAGGCCCCGGCACTTGAAAATAAAGTCATCACTGGAGGGCATTGGCATGCAGTACTGGAAAGAAAACCGATACGATTTACATTGCTCGCACTAGTCGCTATCCTTATTGGAGGCATCATCGAGATGGTACCAACATTCCTGATCAAATCAAATATTCCGACTATAGAGTCTGTAAAACCTTATACTCCATTGGAATTGCAGGGAAGGGATATTTATATCCGGGAAGGATGCAACGCCTGTCACTCTCAGATGGTACGACCATTCCGATGGGAAACAGAACGATATGGTGAATACTCCAAAGCAGGAGAATATGTGTATGATCATCCATTTCTCTGGGGATCGAAACGAACCGGGCCTGATCTGCATCGTGTCGGGAAAAAGTACCCAGATTCATGGCACTATTATCACATGTATGATCCGACGAGTACTTCTCAAGGATCATTAATGCCTCGCTATCCGTGGCTTTATGAGCAATATTACAGCAAGGAAAATATAAGCAAAAAGATCAATGCTATGCGCACACTTGGTGTTCCCTATGAAGAAGGATATGAAAGCCAGGCTGAATTAGACATGCAGAAACAGGCAGATGAGATTGTAGCTCAACTCAAAGTCGAGAATATAGAAACGGATCCGAATCTCGATATAATAGCCCTGATTGCTTATTTGCAGCGGCTAGGAACAGATATTAAAGTTCAGGAAACGACATCTGCCCAATAATTAACTGTAAAGAAACATGTTTAAACATTATTTTGAACAGATACATAACATTGAGATATGGCCAATCATATCTCTGATCTTATTCTTTGTTTTCTTTACGATAACGATGATCTGGATTTTTTTCCTGGATAAAGAATATATTGATAAAATGAAAAGTCTGCCTTTTGAAAATGAGTCAGATGAAACCGAAACTAATTTGAAGATTTAAACTAATAATAGTTATGCTATTTTCTAATAAAAAAGCCAAATGGATAAAAAGAGTGCTTCTCTCATTCTTATCCTTTGTATTCGCTGTTCCAACGTTTGCACAAGCAGGAGAGGCTACGTCTACCAACCTGGAGACCATGCTCATTGTCGTTCTGAGTTTTGTGTTGATTGTTGCTGTACTTATTTTGATCATTGGATTATATCTCGTCAATATCATCAAGATGATCCTTCTTGAAGATAAAAAACAAAAGGCTGTTGCTGAAGGTAAAGAATATGTCCCTGTTGAAGAAAAGTCAATTTGGAGCAAATTAATGAACAAAGCTACCGACGCTGTTCCGATTGAAGAAGAGGAAACCGTAATGCTTGATCATGATTACGATGGCATTCATGAACTGGATAATCACCTGCCTCCTTGGTGGAAATGGTTATTTTATGCTACAATAGTTTGGGGGTTTATTTATTATTTTGTTTATCATGTTTTTGATGTACTTCCACTGAGTCAAGAAGAATATGCAATTGTTATGGAAGATGCCAAAATTGCACGAGAAGCAACTATGGCTCTTGCTGGCAATAACATTGATGAAAACAATGTAGAGTTGAGCGTTGAAGCAGATGTACTTGCTCGTGGCAAAACAATATATGATCGGGAATGTGTAGCATGCCATGCACCAGAAGGACAAGGATTGATTGGTCCTAATTTCACCGATAAGTATTGGCTCCATGGAGGTAGTATTAATGATGTGTTCAAAACCATAAAATATGGTGTGCCTCAAAAAGGAATGATTTCATGGCAAAGCAAACTTACTCCTTCGGATATCCGGGATGTTTCAAACTATATATTGACCTTCCAGGGAACAACGCCAAAAAATCCACCGGCACCAAAAGGTCCGGAGGGAGTAGAATATATACCACAAAACCAAACAAACGAGGCCCCTGCAGAACAACCAGCTGAAGTGAATAGCTAACTATAGAAATGTAGCATCAGTATTTGTTCTAAAATGAAGGATGGAAGATTTATATCAATTTGATGAAGAGTATCGTGACACGATAGCCACAGTAGATGAAAAGGGTAAGCGTATTTGGGTTTACCCTAAAAAACCAAAGGGAAGATTTCACAATCGTCGGGTAGTCGTTGCGGTTATCCTGCTAGCCGTATTGTTTGGTTTGCCTTTTGTCAAAGTAAATGGTGAGTCCTTTATGCTCATCGATGTATTCGATCGCAATTTTATCATTTTTGGCATTCATCTTTGGCCACAGGATTTTCATATTGTGGCATTGTCCATGATTTCTCTTGTTGTTTTTATTGTACTCTTTACTGTAGTTTTTGGACGCGTATGGTGTGGATGGGCTTGCCCACAAACCATATTTATGGAGATGGTATTTCGAAAGATTGAATACTGGATCGAAGGTGACGCTACTAAGCAACGCAAGCTCAATGATGCTCCGTGGGACACAAATAAAATCCTGAAAAAGGGATCTAAGCATTTTATTTTTATCCTGATATCACTCCTTATATCACACACCTTTTTGTCCTACATTATCGGCATAGAAAAATTAAAGGCCATTGTGAGTCAGCCACCAGGCGAAAATATTGTAGGATTCTTAGCGTTAATGGCTTTTACGGCAATATTCTACTTTGTTTTCAGCGTGCTTCGTGAACAAATATGCATCGCAGTTTGCCCCTATGGTCGATTGCAAGGTGTGTTTCTTGGAAATAATAGTATCGCCGTAATGTACGACTGGTTGAGAGGAGAGCCAAAAGGACGGCTAAAAAAAGGTAAAGTCCAGGAAGGCAAGGGTGATTGTATTGATTGTAAAATGTGTGTGCATGCTTGTCCGACTGGAATCGATATTCGTCATGGCACACAACTCGAATGTGTTAACTGTACTGCCTGTATTGATGCCTGTGACGAAGTGATGGACAAAATCGAGAAACCTAGGGGCCTGATCAGATATTCATCTTATAGTGGCATCAAAGAAGGGAAGAAAAAAATAGTTACAGCAAGGGTAATTGGCTACACCATAGTTCTCACACTTTTGGTTTCAGTGGTTGCATTTATGCTTTTAACCCGTACGGAGGTTGAGGCGACCATTCTCAAAGTCCCTGGCCAGTTGTACCAGGAGCAGCCTAACAACCGGATTAGCAACCTGTATAATATCCAGTTTATAAATAAAACAAACAAAGATGCTGCTCTTGAGTTGAAAGTCAAAGACTATCCTGATGCTACTATTAAACGAGTTGGGGAGGAGGCTTTGACCATAGGTGCCGGCAGCAGGGTTGACGGGGTCTTTTTTATTGAAATGGATCGAAAAGATATTAAATCCATGAAAACAACTGTTGAAGTTGAATTGATTTTGGATGGAAAAATCATCGACGAAATCAATACAAATTTTGTTGGGCCAGTATCAAAACGAAATTGATGAATTGGGGTTGGAAAATAGTCGTAGTGTATGGCGCCTTCGTGGTGATGACGTTATCTATGGCGTTTTTTTTCATGAGACAAAAAGTCGATCTGGTCGCAGACGATTATTATAAGCAAGAGATCGAATACCAGGGTCAGATGGATAAAATATCCAATGCCAAATCGTTGGAGAATCCAGTGGATATAAGCTATTCCATGGAGAATAGAGCAATTACACTGATCTTTCCAGGCGAACATATACCAAAAGGAATTAAAGGAAAAATTCATTTTTACAGACCT
Organism: Cytophagales bacterium; assembly: GCA_024643455.1. GTDB lineage: Bacteria > Bacteroidota > Bacteroidia > Cytophagales > Cyclobacteriaceae > JAAUQL01. Next base: position 4,488 of record JAHEMV010000165.1, on the reverse strand, counting down.
TCCAATGCCGACGAAGACAAGGAATTTGAGATCAATCTTAAGGATTCTGGAGAGCAAGTCATTGGTGTCTCGAGCCTAAGCAAGGGTTTATGGAAATTAAAGATTTCCTGGACGGCTGGAGGTGAAGCTTATTTTGATGAGAAAGTCGTAACGCTTTAATATGCTCTGGTCTGCTTTTCTTATCGGACTCTTTGGAAGTTTTCACTGCATCGGCATGTGTGGCCCTATAGCTTTGGCACTACCCATTCAAAAAGACAATAAAATTAAGCTCATTATTGGAAGAATTCTATACAATGTGGGTAGAGCAATTACGTATTCCTTCATTGGATTATTTTTTGGCCTGGTAGGTCAGAGTTTGTCGCTGGCAGGATTGCAGCAATCTGTATCGATCCTTGCCGGAGTCTTGATTTTACTTATGGTATTGCTTCCAGCTAAATTCTCACAAAAGCTTTATCTTTTAAAACCAGCTTTTGGATTTACAAATTTTTTAAAGCGAAAATTTGGAATGCTTCTAAAGAAAAAAACTGTTTTATCCACATTTTACATTGGCCTTTTAAATGGTTTTTTACCCTGTGGTTTGGTTTATATTGCTGTTGCAGGCGCAATTGCAACTGGTTCATTTCTGAATGGAGCAGCATATATGTTTGTTTTTGGATTGGGCACCCTACCCGTCATGTTGGTGGTTTCGCTTGCAGGAAATTTCATAGGTTTAAATGTCAGAAAGCGAATCAATAAGATGATTCCTGCTTTCATGATTGTGCTGGCCTTTTTATTCATTCTTAGAGGAATGAACCTCGGTATCCCTTATGTAAGCCCAAAAATTCAGCAAACGGAAATCAACGACAACTCCGTTATTTGCCACTGATTTTCTGAAATCAAAGCATTTATTTCATGTGTCAATTTGCATAAGTTCCATGAATGCTTTTATATTGGTTGTTCCACTAATTTCAAAACACCTGAATCTAAGATAATAACCTCATGGAAAACCTAAAAAAATACTGGAAACGCAACCTGCTGTATCTATCCATTCTCCTCTCTTTTTGGTTCATCATATCCTATGGATGTGGGATATTGTTTGTCGATGAGCTAAATACCATAAAATTAGGAGGATTTAAACTCGGCTTTTGGTTTGCCCAGCAAGGCGCTATTTATGGATTTATAGTTCTTATTTTCATCTACACCTTTCTGATGAATCGACTTGATAAAAAATACGATTTGGACGAAAAATAAAACCAAATAATCAAGTCGTTAAATTTTACCTACACAAAAATAACCCCTTATATTATGAGTGTTCAAGTCTGGACTTATATCATCGTTGGAATCACCTTCGCACTTTATATCGGAATAGCCATCTGGTCGAGGGCCAGTTCGACAGGCGAATTTTATGTAGCAGGAGGCGGTGTACATCCAGTTGCCAACGGCATGGCAACAGCTGCTGACTGGATGTCGGCAGCATCCTTTATTTCAATGGCCGGGATCATCTCATTTTCTGGTTATGATGGTTCGGTGTATTTGTTGGGATGGACCGGGGGATATGTGCTGCTAGCTCTGCTTTTAGCGCCTTACCTAAGAAAATTCGGAAAATTTACCGTTCCGGACTTTGTTGGTGATCGCTACTATTCACAGACCGCCAGAACGGTAGCAGTATTTTGTGCACTATTCGTTTCATTCACCTACGTTGCAGGACAAATGCGTGGGGTTGGTGTGGTTTTTTCGCGCTTTTTAGAAGTTCCAGTCAATTATGGAGTAATCATCGGAATGTTCATCGTATTTTTCTATGCAGTACTCGGAGGCATGAAAGGCATCACTTACACTCAGGTCGCCCAATATTGTATTCTGATATTTGCCTTTATGGTTCCGGCAATATTCATATCCATTATGCTTACGGACAATCCTATTCCTCAGCTGGGTTTTGGAGGGAAGTTGGCTGACGGAACATATCTATTGGATAAATTGGATGGTTTGCATGAAGAATTGGGATTTGCGCGATATACTGAAGGCACAAAAGGGATGTGGGATTTATTTTGCATTACCGGCGCCTTGATGGTTGGCACAGCAGGCTTACCGCATGTGATCGTCCGGTTTTTTACTGTTCCGAAAGTAAAAGATGCCAGGCTTTCTGCTGGATACGCTTTAATTTTTATAGCCATACTTTATACTACAGCTCCTGCCATTGCTGTATTTGCCAGAACGAATCTGATCAATACTGTAAAGGACAGGCCATACAATCAAATGCCAACCTGGTTTAATAAATGGGAATCAACCGGACTTATTCAATTTGAAGATAAAAATGGTGATGGGAAAGTGCAATATGTAGGCAATAAAGAGAAAAATGAATTAACAATTGATAATGATATCATCGTACTAGCCAATCCCGAAATTGCTAAATTACCCAATTGGGTTGTGGCATTAGTAGCTGCCGGTGGACTTGCGGCTGCACTCTCTACAGCGGCTGGGTTGCTTTTGGTAATATCTGCTTCTATATCACATGACCTGATAAAAAAGCAATTGAAACCAGATATTTCTGATCATGCAGAATTGGTTATTGCACGTGTATCAGCCGGATTTGCAGTTTTGATGGCAGGTTACTTTGGGGTAAATCCTCCCGACTATGTTGCGGCTACGGTTGCTTTTGCCTTTGGTTTGGCCGCATCTTCTTTTTTCCCGGTAATCATCATGGGGATTTTTAATAAAAAAATGAATAAGGAAGGAGCTATAGCAGGTATGGTCACTGGCATTCTGTTTACAAGCGGATACATTATAAACTTTAAGTTTTTGGATCCAGGATTAAATTCTGAGGAACATTGGCTTTTTGGTATATCCCCGGAAGGGATTGGATTTATTGGAATGCTCCTCAATTTTATTGTTTCATGGGTTGTGATGAAATTTACTCCTGCACCACCTGAGGAAATTCGTGAACTGGTAGAAAGCATTCGATATCCAAGAGGAGCAACTGAAGCACACGAAATAGAATTGTAAAAAATTGCATTTTTTACGAACAATAAGAACAATACTTAGCTGCTTTCGTTAATATTGTTCAACTAATTATTTAAAAGAAAAATGACACAAAAATTATTTATAATTTCCCTGGCATTATTAGCGTTTGCTTCATGCTCTTCAATTAAAGTCACTTCTGACAAAGATGGTAATTTTGATTTCACAAAAGCCAAATCACTTAGCTATTATGGCTGGACAGAAGAAAGTGATAAAATTTTAAACCAATTTGATAAAGAAAGGATTGAAAAAGCTTTTGCCAATGAATTTAAAAATCGTGGTGTATCCGTAACGGATCGAGACGGTGATATTATCGTTTCATTATACATTGTGGTTGATCAAAAAACAGGCACTACAGCCTACACCAATCACTACGGCGCAGGTGGTCCTTATGGATACTACGGTGGATATGGTTACGGAGCGCGATGGGGTTGGGGCATGGGATACTCGACCACATCCTATAGCGAGTATGATTACAAAGTAGGAACTTTAGTATGCGACGTATTTGATTCAAAGACAAAAAATTTGGTTTGGCAGGGTGTGGTCTCGGGGGAGATAAATGAAAATCCTAAAAACAGAGAGCAGAATATCCCAAGAGTTGTACGGGAATTAATGAAAAAATACCCAGTCGCACCTCAGAAGTAATAATATTTTATCTGATTAAAATTGATATGAAAAGGACGCTGGCTAAAGGTCGGCGTCCTTTTTTTGGTTGGATTATTAATTTTATTCCATAAGTGCCAACCATTGTACACCATTCAATGATCTTTTGGTATGCCAGCCGATTGGTCTTTCTGGAAAAAAATGATAATCAATTCATTCTATATTGATTATCTGGATAAAAAATAGGCATATTTTTATTTAGAATTTTATTTGTATTGAAGTGGTACCTTTTTCCAACAATAGATAATTTCCTTACTTTTGACGCATGATAAAATGTATTTTAAACGATCAGATTATTGATCAGGACAAGGCATATGTACACGTAAGTGACCTGGCTCTATTGAGAGCCTATGGAATATTTGACTTTTTCAGATTGGAGGAACTTACGCCCTTATTTTTTGAAGATCATATTGAGCGCTTTTTTGAGTCTGCAGATGTTTTAAGGCTTAAATGTCCAGTGGGAAGAAAAGCCCTAAAATCCATGATTCTGGAATTGATTTCTCAAAATAATATTCAAAATTCAGGTATTCGACTTGTGCTAACAGGAGGGGAATCACCAAATGGATATACAATCGGCAAACCAACCCTTTTTGTATTGAATGAACCTATCAACCCATTGCCACAAAGCCACTTTGATGATGGAATAAAATTAATCAGCCATGAGTACCTAAGGGATATCCCTGAAGTGAAAACAATAAATTACCTGATGGGAATTTATAAATTGCCAGAAGTCCATGCCAAAGGCGCTGTAGATATGCTCTATCATTGGAAAGGAAAAATATCTGAACTAACCAGAAGTAATTTTTTTATAGTTGACCAATATAACCGGAT
>JAHEMV010000164.1 GCA_024643455.1 Cytophagales bacterium | reverse complement strand
AATGGGTCGCTTTCGTACAAAAAGCCTTCAGATTCTGGTTGCAACTGACGTAGCTGCCCGTGGTCTGGATGTAAATGATCTCACCCACATCATCAATTATAATCTGCCTGATGAATTGGAGGCCTATATTCATCGAAGCGGACGTACAGGGAGAGCAGGGAAACATGGTATTTGTATCACCATCATTCATGGAAGAGAAACAAATAAGATCAGCCAGCTTGAGAAAAAGGTAGGGAAGTCGTTTGAGAAAAAAGAAGTTCCTGGTGGCCAGGAAATTTGCGAGAAGCAACTTTTCAACCTGATTGATAAAGTGGAATGGGTGGAAATTGACGAGTCGACCATAGAACCATTTTTGGATATAATTGACAAGAAATTAGGATGGTTGTCCAGGGAAGAATTGATCAAGCGATTTGTTTCCATGGAGTTTAACCGCTTTTTATCCTATTACAAAGATGCACCTGATCTTAATATAAAAGCCGGAACAAGGGAAGATAGGAGAGACCGTGGTGATCGTGGAGAACGACGTGAAAGAAGCGGTCAGCGTGATAGAAGTGAGAGAGGTGACCGTCGCGAAAGAAGAGATCGCAAAGACCGATCGGAGCAAAGCAATAGAAACGAAAGAACTGAAAAAACTGAAACATATGAGCGGGGAGGAGATCCCAATTATACCCGTTTCCATATAAATCTTGGAACAAAAAACGATGTTAGTACCATTGATTTGATTTCACTGATCAACAAGCATACAGGGAACAAGGGAATTGAAATCGGAAAAATTGAAGTGTTGAAAGCATTTTCATTTTTTGAAATTGAAAAAAGCTACGAAAAAGAATTGCTACAAGCCTTCAAAAATGTGAGCAGAGACGGATTGAAAGTAAATCTTGAGGTATCCAAAAATAGAGAGAAACCAGAAACACCAAAACGGTTTAAGAAAAGTAAAGCGGGTTTTGGCAAGAGTAAAGAGAGTTTTGGGAGGAAACGATTTACGGATAAAAGGAGATAGAAGTTTTATACTGATAAAATAAAAAGTCCCAGACTACAAAAGTAAGGATGTAGTTTGGGACTTTTTTATGGAAAGATAATCCAATTATTTCACTTCGTTGACTTCCAACACTACGCTAGTTCTCCACAAGCTCACGTTTGGATTGATGCCTACTTTCATTAAGAAATCACCTGTATATACTTTTGTCGCGTCGATCATTGATCTGGAACCTGGATATAAATTTGTCTCTTTTACATTGTATTTTTTATTAGCATCTAAACCATCTAATTTTACTGGCCCAACGGCAGTATTTAATTTCTGGCGACTATTGACCAGGTAATTGAAGACGATAGCTTTGCTCTTTTCCCGATCAACGTACATCAAAGAAGCAAAATCATGATCATGTGGATTGATCAGACGAAACAAATCTCCATGCCAAACTACATTTTTAAAGGAGTGATAATTGCTTACTGCTTGTTTTGCAAATGCCAGATCGTTTTCGCTCAGTTCACCTGCAACTATATCAAATCCCAATTTCCCCATACTGGCGACATCGACTCGAAACTTCAGCGGTTGCTTACCCCAATCCGTTACATGGTTGTCCGTAGCAATTGATGGAAAAAAATAGGAATAATCCCATTGCATAAAAATACGTTCGATTGGTTCTGTATCATCACTAGGCCAGAATTCAGTAAAATATTTTAGTATTTCATAATCACCTCTACCACCTCCTCCTGAACAAAGCATCATGGGAACAGTAGGATACTTAGCTCTTAATCGTTCCAAAACAGAATATAATCCATGAACATAATCGATGTAAAGATGGGATTGAGGAAGCCCTTTTCTGTCGAGATAGGCAGAATATGCATTGAACATGACCGCATTACAATCCCATTTGATAAAGGCCAATTCTGGATTTTTGGTGAATAAATTATCGACAATTCCATATACAAAATCCTGTACTTCCGGATTGGACAAGTCAAGTACCAATTGGTTGCGATAATATACTTCGGGTCGTTCCGGTTGTCTGATCACCCAATCGATATGGTTTTCATACAATTCGCTTTTTGGACTCACCATTTCAGGTTCTATCCAAATGCCAAATTTTACGCCAGCCTTATTAGCCTCTTTTACCAGATAACCAATTCCATTGGGCAATTTCTTTTTATTTTCCTGCCAGTCACCAAGTCCTGCCCGGTCACTGTTCCTTGGATATTTGTTGGCAAACCATCCGTCATCTAATAAAAACATATCCACACCGAGTTCTTTGGCATCTTTAAATAGAGCAGTCAATTTGGTTTCATCAAAATCGAAATAGGTTGCCTCCCAGTTGTTCAGTAAAGTCAATCGCTCTCCTTGACCATCCAGTACGCGATAATTTCGTGCCCATGAATGAAGATTTCGACTTGCTTCGCCAGTGCCATGGTTGGAGATCGAATAAATTAAAGATGGAGTTTTGAATGTTTGATTTGGTTGAAGGGTATATTCGGATGCATAGGGATTAATGCCCGCAATAAATCGAAGGTTTTCATACGCGTCAATTTCAAAATCGAGTTTGAAATTTCCACTCCAGGCAAGTTGACCTAAAATTACGGTGCCATCATGTTCAGAAGCTGGTTTGTCAAATGCTAATATAAAATTCGGCGATTGCAATAGCATGGCTCTGGTGCCTAACTTGGTATCTATCGTTCTGGTACCTCTTACCAATTTGGCTTCTGCAGGTTGCATTTCCTTAGCCCATTGCCCCTGGAATGTCGTGAGGTAAAATTCAGTTGAAGGGAAATATAAGTTTGCAGAGGCAAATTTCTGCAATATCACTGGCTTTTTCTCTTGATGTTTTATTTCAGACCATTGTTCTATTACATTTTCACTTTTCCATACTTTGTAATAAAGTGTAACCTCGAAATCATATAACGGATCCTTTAATAGTATACTGGTTATGGAAGTATTTTGATCAATTTGTTCTTTTTTATGACTTACATATTTCAATTCGAGGGAACGGTTTCCATCACCGTGAACCACCTGAATTGCCGGTTCAGCAATGCTCCATGTTCCAGAGGAAGTGTATGTAGCATTGTTAATTCCCAAATTGGCATCATCCAAATGATACATGCTTTTTGCCTGTGCATAGTCTTCATTATGAAGAAGTGAACCCCCAAAATAAACTGTCCTAAGCCGATTTTCATTATCGGTTTGCAACAGAAAGGCATTGTGTTCGGTTTCGATTGGGATGATAACCCCTTGACCTGATACATTCGATAAATTCATCAGAATACTTAAGATAATTATTGTGGACTTTGAAAAATGAGCGAAGAAAAACTTTTTCATAAATTCGTTTTAAGTGTGAAAAGTATACAGTCAAAAATACATGTTTTTGTTGCATCTTGAAAGTCGAATATCGTTTCAGTTTCAGAAATTTTTCCTTCAGTAAAAGCTCGAAATTAATCTGTAAAATTGATTTTAAGGATGATCGATTTTAGTCTTTTTTGGAACGGAACTTGGAAATAGAATTTAGTTCCAGGTAAAATTTAACAGAAACCTTAGAACGGATACCCAATGGAAATATTCCATAATAGGTTTTCTTTTCTCCATTTAGAATTGAGGATGTCAAAAGTATCAAAAGTCCATCGGTCACCTTCAGGGAGCCAGGGTTTTCTGATTGGAAATGCCCAATCAAATCTAAGAACGGCAACATCTACATCAATACGCAAACCAAATCCAAGACCAATGGCCAATTCTTTATAGAATTTACGCGAGTCAAATTTCCCTCCCGGTCGTAACGGATCTTCATTTACAAGCCAAATGTTACCCGTATCAGCAAAAAATGCACCCTTCAGGTATTTTGCAATTGGAAATCGGTATTCCATGTTCGCTTCCAGTTTGATTTCCCCAGTCTGGTCAATGAGGAAATTGGTAACTGATTCCGGAGATTGGTAGATTCCCGGACCAATAGACCGTGCTCTAAAAGCCCTGAGACTGTTTGTCCCACCTGAATAGAATTGTTTAACATACGGCATAACACTGGAAGAACCATATGGTACTCCCATGCCTCCAAAAAGACGTGTCGCAATTATGGATTCTTTGCCGGTTTTAAAATAATATCTGAAGTCTCCGCGTATCCGGAAGTACTGTGAAACAGGGGCGCCAAACACAATAATTGGATTTTCCGGGCTTGTCTTGTGTCCAGTAGTAATTTGATTGAGAAGGCTGATTAGATTTCCTGATGGATCCAATCCAATATTCATATAATATTGGTCTTTACTCTTATCTACTAGATGATTAATTATAAAATTGTATGAGAGGCCAACGATAAATTGCTCTTCAAAGCTTTGTCTAATCGAAGGATTTTGCAATAAATATTCTTCAAATTCCGGTGTTGTGTTTGATAGATTGGTCAAACTGATATCTATTGGCCTTAAGACATGGGTGATATATTGATTTTTTCTTAAGTTGTATTCCAGACCAGTATTCAGGGTATTGAACTGATATAATGATACTCTGGAAAATATGCCTCCTCCCAGGTTGATTGATGTGGTCGGCAAAAAAGGTCTATTTGTTTTTTTTAGTTTAAAAGGGATTGTTCGGGGTATGTCAAGATTTGTATCTACGCTAAATTCATATGCAGTATCTCCTGCTCCTTTACCTGTTACTTGTTTTTCAAAGTTCCCATTAAAATTTACAGACAATACTTCCGCGCCTCTAAGGAAATTGCGGCTTTTATAACTCAATTTTAGCCCGGGACCCATAAAGTTGTTTGATTTGCTTGTGGCATTCAATTCTGTACTTACGGACATTTTTTGGCTCGGCGTCAATGAAAACAAAGCATTTATTGTGGAATCCTCCTGATTTATTTCTCCGTATTTGATATTTACAAACTTATAGGCCCCTAATCCCATCAATTGTCTGATGGAATTATTGTGTTTTTCTCTTGAATAAATATCATTTTTATCGAAAAGGACTGAGTTGAGGAATATTTTGGATTTCATATAGTGAGATGTGGACAAAATGGTATAGTTGCCAATTTGAGTGGTATCGGGATTGTAATTTTCCAATCTGAAATCTTCTGCAACCAGGATTTTATCAAAATGATAAATTTGCCCTGCCTCTTTTGGGCTATCACTTTTTATGATCATTTTCAACTTTACGTTGTGATTACCCGTTGCAGTATCCACTTGAAAAAGTAAGTACTCATTGTCAAAAAAGTAAAAGCCTTTGTTTTTGAGTTCTTCATCAATCCTTTCACGTTCTGATTTTAATAAATCAAGATTATAAGAGGTTCCTTTTTTGATTAAGGAGTTTTGTTTTGATGCAAAGATCGCTGAAGTGACCTGATCAACCACTTTCGGGAAAAGCAATGTATCAATGAGGTAATTTTGTTTGGGATCAACGTGGTGGATTATTTTAGCGATTCTTTTCTTTTTTAGGATTTCATGTTCAGATATCGCGTTGAAATATCCTTTATGATACAAACGGTTTTGAAACGTCTGATCCAATTTTGTACAAATTTCCTCATCCAAAAGCGCTGGAGCTTTCCCGATTTTATTTTTCAGCCAATATTTAAGTCCTTTCTGTTTTTTGGATTCACTGATAGTGTTGTAAAAAGCCAATCTTGGGCGCATCCACAATATCTTTCCATTTGGCTTTGGAATTATTTCGTCACTAAGCTCAGTATTGATTTTTTTAAAGTTTGCTATTTTTGATTTTTCATTAAATTGAATGGTATTTTTTGTAATTAAATATTGCTCATCTGTAATTTTTCCTAAGCCAGTACATGAACTCAATACCACAATCAGAAAATAAAAAGACATCACCTGCCGCAATATTTTGGTAGGATTAATCAATTGAGTGTTCTGAAGTATATTATTTAAATTCAATATTCCTGATTCAAAGTTTATTACTTATTCTTTTGGCCATCTTTTGATTCTGTTTCTGCTGATGTTTCAGAAGAATTGTTTGTTTTTTTCTTTTTAAAGCTGTCAAATTCCTTAACAAAAATAAAGGCTATTCCAGCGTTCTGAATGTCACCATCAAAAATATCGTAAGCGTTTTCTCGAAATGCTTTTATTCTGTAATTTCCTGCTTCTGTGATGTTGTAAGAAACAGCAAATTCTGGTAATCCAGATGTGCTTTGTTGGCCGGGTTGATTGTTGGAGCCGTCAATATTGATATGACTTTCTACTTCAGCAGAAATACGGTTGTTAAAAAGATTTTTTGATACTTTAACATCAAGCTGGGTTTTTGTTTGTGTTTTACCAGATGAATAGTCATCGAAGGTATTTACTCCCATATTCAAATCAACAACTTTAATGTACTGTCCTGTAACGTTGTTAAGTTGTTGTGTAAAAATCGAATTTACACTATTTACTGCAGCAGTTGTAGCGAAATTCCGATCTGACCCACCTTCGTTCGAATTGGGATTATCTGGAATAAACGTTCCACCGACAAGTAAAGCAAAAACTTGTTTGTTCCGTTCACCTTCCATGTTGGGCATGTTAAGTATTCTGAGTTTAGAATCTATTGTTGGGTTATTGCTTTTGTATTTGGCTGGGAGGTCAATGCCGAAGGAAATTTTGGGCTTTGATATTTGTTCAGTTACATTGAGCCTAACTTCATAAGGTAGCCGCTGGTTGTACCTGGATCTTTCAAAGCTACTTATTTCGTTTGACACCAATCCGACAGAGTTTGTCTCAACTGTATAGTTTGCAGAAAAATTTATTTCACCGTTCATTACCTCGCCTGACCAACTTACCCTGCTGCCTTTTTCATATATGAATTTCTTTTTTACCAATCCATAAAACGACAAATTATAAAACCCTTCTTCCAGTTCCACTAAACCGACGACATTTCCCCGTTGTCTATCATTGTATTTGTATTGGAGGTTGCCTTTAAGCCTGAAGGAGGTAATATCTCCTGAATTTGGATCTACAAAAACACTGAATTTAGCTTCGGGATTTATATTTAGGATTAAAGTGAAATCAACGCCCTTAATTCGTGAAACAATGGAATCACCTATAAATTTCTTAGTCGTCGCGCTTTCTTCAAGCTGTTCCAAATGTTCAAAATCTATAAATTCTACAACCCCCTTATCTGTGATCAGCTCAAGTTCTTTTCCGGGCATGATATACATAATGTCCGTTCCTTTATTAATACTAATGGATGAATTTATTGTTAATTTTTCATGTTCCCCTTTAATGTCAATATCCGCACCAAGAAGTAGTTTGCCCTGTATGACCTTGTTGAATTCAGGATAGTTGTTAATGGCCATAAAATCTTTTGTGGAGATTTTCAGGTTATAAATAGGATTGATAATATCATTGATGTCTATTGTACCGGTAATATTAAGATTATTGTTCAGGCTGTCAGTTATGTTAAATTTTTTAAATTCCATAAAATTACCATCAATAGTAATATTGCCATTGTTTATCAACCTGGTATTGAATGATTTTATGGTTAGGTCAAGATCTGAAATATTCATATTCCCATTTATTACAGGCTTTTCAGGATTACCATGAATTGAAAAACGGCCATTAATTTCTCCTTTTAATCCTGTGATATATTCCTCGATCAAGGGTTTCAGTACTTCAGCTTTTCGAATATTTGATTCCAATATTAAACTTAAATAGGGCTTATTTTCAACTTTTTTGTACGTCCCTTCAGCATTGAATTCATTGATTCCGTTTTTCAATTCAGCGGTAAAATTCATGCTTTCATCTTTGCCGTATTGCATTGTTGTATTTAGTTCACCCAGGGATTCGTCACGCAATAACAGATTTTTAATAGATAGGTCGCTATTTAAAAAGAAGCTGCCAAAAAGATCATTCACCTCGACATATCCGTTTACACGACCTTTTAGCAAACGGTCTGCTTTCTCTTTCTCCAGCAGCCCGGTTATATTTTGCATTCTAAAATTTTCAAAGTTGAGCCTTAGAATGTTGTTTGATGTTTTTAATTCAATTTTCTGATCCTGGTAAGTAAGCGAGGCGTCAGTTGCTCCGATGTTATTGGACTTTATTTGAAGTACATTATTGCTGTTTATTGACCATGGTACGTAATCAATTATGGTTAGTTTTGGATCAAGTACGATAAAATAGGTACTGTCTTTAAAGCTTAATTCTGCTCCAAGTCGGTACTTTAAACTATCATGTCCGTCTTGAATTTGGAAAGACAAATCAGCATATTGGTCTTCAAATTTAGTTTTAAGGTTTAAATTTTTAATATACACAGAATCATACATAACCTGTTCAAAATGCAAAGTAGAAATCGTCGAGTCAACCCTGGATTTGACATAAAAAACTATATCATCACCTGTAAAATTTCCATAGGTTATTTTGGGGATATTAATGTCGGCTTCAAACAAATCTCTTCGCTGATCGTATCTGGCGTGACATTGTTTGAGCGAAAATTCATGAAGGTCTTCCAATAAAAATGTTGTAAAGAAATCAGGTTTCTTGAGATTCAGATCAAATTCGAAAAAGTATTCCTTGTCACTAAGCATACTATCAGGTAGTGACAAATAATGCCCCAAATGATTAATAAATGCGGTTTTAAGATCGACGATTTTTGTGTTACCTGTAAGTGATGCATCTAAAATATCAGAGGTTAGATTGAAGTTAGTATATTCATGGTTGATGTCAGCGTCTAAGGCAATCTCATTGATATGATATATTTCTGTTGATTGATTCAGGATCAGATTGTTGATTTTGAATGTCCCTGCAAATTGATCTAAAGAATTAAAATCGGAATTGATTGAGATTGAACACCTAAGTTTCATTTCATTTTTGATCAAACCTAAAGCCTGGAGGTCGGCACGATTCAGGTCTATATGCATATTCATATGATTGGTCGAATCTAGCAAACGGATTGTGCCTTTGATTGTGCCTTCTAGCAAACTATCTGAAAAGACAGTTTGCAATTGATATACATCAACACTTCGATTGATAGAAATGCGGGTGTCTACGATGGTTTCGTTTTGAATTGCTAGTGATTGTAAATTTGTAGTAGAGGTAAAATCTCCTAATGAAAAACCGCTCATAGTTGCATCAAATTTACTTTCAAGGCTTACTGATCCAATCATTTCATTGCCAATCAATCCTCCAATATCGAAATGGGGCATATTGACCACGGCGGATAGTTGATTATTTTCCATTTCTACATTTGCCTGGATATTTCCGAATTCAGAGGTGATAGCAACGGTTAGGTTGCCATTGGATAAGTCCGTTTTACCCTCTGATTTGAAACCAATTATTTTTGGGATTTGAATTGTTGATGGTAATAATGAGTCCGGCAAAATATCAGATATAAATGTGCCTGTGGCCCATAAAGTATCAATTGCATAATCAAACAGAAGCTTTGTTGCGGGCAGGCCAGAGATGTGCACTTTCCCAGCCAAATAGCTGGAATCTCCAATAGACATAGTAATATTTTGGATGGTAAAATCCTTTAAATATCCATTTGATATAAAGTTGTCCACTTTGATAGTTTTTAATTTTTGAGCTACTGGATAAACCTCAATAAAATTATAAAAAGGAATGATTTCTTCGGTTTGTATTTTGCCTTGTAGTTTAGATTCTATTTCAAGCAAATCGACATTGTTGCCGATCTGTAATAATGCTGGATATCCAAGATTGATGGACCCTTCTATCTTACTTTTAGGTGTTTGCATACTGATATTATCACCAGAAATATGTGTATTATCCATAAAAAAATTTCCTGAAATATGTTTTACTTCCGG
>JAHEMV010000163.1 GCA_024643455.1 Cytophagales bacterium | reverse complement strand
CAGAAGGGAACGCCTTGAACAGCATGATTATCGTTCCAAAAACAACAAAAGGATTGATAATTATACACTATATCAAGAGTTTTATGCTTTGACTGATTTGCTGGAATGTGAATTTGTTAAAGTAAAAGGCCATCAACCATCCTTTGATAAAGTCAGTATTGATCACTTATTTACCCTGGTTGATCGGGCTGCACGCAATGCCTTGAGAAACCTAATGCAAAAGTAATATTGGTGAACCTTTGAGGTGGCTATATTTATAAAATAAGTAGGAGACAGAAAAAGGGATTAAGCTAGCTTTACAATGTGGTATTCCAATAAATTCAATTGCTATATAATGTTTTTCACCCGTCCAATTTCACCTGTTTCCAACTGCACCTTGATGCCATGCGGATGATTGCTTGAATTGGTGAGGATACGTTTCACAACTCCCTCAGTAAGTTCACCGCTACGTTGGTCTTGTTTCTGAACAATTTCTACCACCTGACCAACTCGAATGTTATTTCTATTTTTCCCGTCTTGCAACCTGTATTATTTAAATTTTAAAAAATGATTTTGTATCAACTCTTCAATAATGCAAGTCAGTCCTTGTCCATTTTCACATGGATTTTTGGTGCTTCTACCAATTGAAAAGTTGCTGATGCAAATTTAATTTGACCATTTGTTTTATCAACTTCATTCAGAATTTTAGTGAAAAGTTCTGTTTTAGTCCATCTTCGTTTTTTATAATTTACCACATACCGTAGTGTAAATTCCACCCAGTTGTCATTGGCGATGATCGAAACCATAGGTTCAGTTTGTGCATTTTCGAGCAGAAATTTGTGTTGTAAAGCATTCCATTTTTCTTGTGATTTATCCGTTAGATCACCTGCTACTGTATTAGCAACATCCAGGAACAGTTGCTTTGCCAAATCATAATTGCTGCCATATTGAATAGGTAATTTGATTTCATCCCACAAAAAAGGGAAGTCTCCGGAATAATTAAAAACTGGCTCTTTAAATACGAAACTATTGGCTATTAAGACAATTCTTCCATTATACAAGTCACCATCAACCCATTGACCAATTTCCATTATAGTTGTTCGCAAAACACCAATATCCATTACATCTCCCTTAATACCACCCAGTTGGACTCTGTCGCCCGTTTTATAAAATCCACCAAACATAATTGCCAGCCAACCTGCGAAGGAAGCAATCACCTCTTGAAGAGCAAAGGCAATTCCTGCTCCAGCGACACCTAATGCTATCGTTAATCCTCCCAATTTGTTGCTGTATACAACCGTAATAAGGACTATGGTAAAAATATAACCCAAAATGGTTGAAAATTTTTTGGTCCTATAGCGATTACTGCTGTCCTTCAGTTTTGAAATTAGATTCCGTTGAATTACAGTAATTGCAATCCAAATAATAATAGCACCAATTATTATAGTAGCAACTTTCCCAACAGTGGGATCAAATAGTATTTTCTTTACTTCTTCTTCCATGGATGATCTTTTAAAAGACTGACGAAATTTTAACGTATGAATTATCATTTTCCATACGCATCGGAGTTATTTCTAAACCTTAATCATTCAATATACTTTATGCATGGCGGGGTTGCAAGAAATTGCCAATAACCCTCAATTAGTGAAAATGGATTGATAGATTAAACTAATTGGAAATAAGAAATATATTAAAATAAAAAGTTGGATATTTTTTTTGAATGAAATCTTTCTATATCAGAAATTCATTTACGCTATTTGTAAAACGATTCCTTTCTTTCTTTTCCACCATTTCACTAATTCATACCACATCACAAAAATAAATCCAGCACCAATGCTGAATATAAGCTGCCATAAATCCAGCGATTCAAATTTGAAAAATCGTGCCAGAGGATGAATATATAGTAATAATCCTGTGATGAAAATGGTGGCGCTGATCATGATCGGTACTAAATTATTTTTGTATTGCATTGTAGTAAATACCGAGTAATAGAAGGATCGGTTTACCAGTGTAAGAAAAATATTGGACGAGATAAGCGCGGTAAATACCATAGAACGTGTTGTCAGTTCATCACAACCAATATTTACAGCATATTGATATGTAATTAAGGTTCCGGCGGTGATCATCAATCCCTGGATAATACTTGTAGCAAGTTCATTCCAGCTAAAAAATGTTTTAGTAAAAAGACGCGGTTTTTGGGTCATAGTGTTTTTCTCCATTGGTTCATTTTCATAGATGATGGAACATGTTGGTCCCATGATTAACTCCAGGAAAATAATATGAACAGGAGTGAAGATATTTGGAAAAATCCATCCTAAGGCCAAGGGTATAAAGACAGTAAGGATAATTGGAATATGAATGGATATAATGTACTGGATTGCTTTTTTAAGATTATCATAAATTTTTCTACCCATTGCAACCGCTTCAACCATTTTTGCTAAGTCATCTTCTAGCAAAATAAGTGATGCAGCTTGTTTAGCAATTTCAGTGCCTTTTTTACCCATTGCAATTCCAATATGAGCAGATTTAAGGGCAGGGCCATCATTTACTCCGTCCCCAATCATAGCGACAATTTCGTTTTGTGATTTTAATGCATTTATTATTTTCAGTTTTGCATCAGGGAACATTCGGGTAAATACTTTACTATTTTTAACTACCTTTTGTAATTCACTATCATTCAATTTCATTAATGCCTCTCCACTAATGTTACTTTCATAACCACTAAATCCGATAGATTTTGCAATAGAGGCAGTTGTTTCGGCATTATCACCTGTTACGATTTTAACATTAATTCCTGCTGAATAAAAATCTTCGAATACATCCTGAATCTTTTCTTTTGGAGGATCATAAAACGCAACCAATCCTTTGAACTGAAAATTAAAATCTTGTTGGCGTTCAGGAAAATTTTGGTCTTGAAATGGTGTTTCTGCAACTCCAAGAACCCTAAACCCTTCTAAAGTCAATGATTTTATACCTTCTTCAATTTTTTCTTTTTCTTTTTTAGTAAGATTTGCCGCTTTCATTATGGCTTCAGGTGCACCTTTTGTTGCAATGATAAAGTTATCATCATGGTCTTTGAAAATGTGGGTCATCATGGGAGGTTTTCCTGAAAGCGGGTATTCATGCACCATTTTATACTTTGAACGTTCATCATTTTGAATGATTCTTGAATAGGTTTCATGCAGAGCTACTTCCATGGGATCAAATGGTATCGGTTCACTGGCCCACATACTCAAACGAATAAGCTGTTTTTCTTCCAGGGTTAAATCTTCCTTCAAATTACAAATACGGTTTGATTCTGGGAGGTAGAGCTTTGCCAGGCTCATTTTGTTTTGTGTGATTGTTCCTGTTTTATCGGTGCAGATCACTGTCGAGCTTCCCAGGGTTTCTACCGTTTTCATCTGTTTTACGATTATTCCCATTTTCATCAAACGCCATGCCCCGAGCGCCATAAAAGTTGTAAAGGCTACAGGGATTTCTTCAGGTAAAATACTCATCGCCAGAGTAAGCGCTTTTAACAGACTATCCAAAACATCATTTGACCGAAAGTAATTTATCACCCAAACGATTATAAATACTACAGCACCGATGATTACCATTATCTTAACAAAATGCCCAATTTGCTTTTCTAATGGCGTTTTTTCCTGTTTAATATCTTCTATGCTTTTGCCAATTTTTCCAAGCTGGGTTTCATTTCCAATGGCAGTAATTGTGGCAATTGCCAATCCACTGGTTACACTGGTTCCATTGTAAATCAAATTATCCTTCTTGGACTGACTCTTAAATACTGGTAAAGATTCGCCTGTTAAAATGGATTCGTTTACTGAAAAATCATTAGAATGTACAATTATTCCATCAGCAGCGATAGTGGTCCCTTCTTCTACCATAAGACTATCACCGACTACCAGATCCTCACTCTTTATTTCAACAACTTTACTATTTCGAATTACAGTACAATTCGGTTGGGTAAATTCTTTTAGTTTCTGTAATGCATTACGACTCCTGGAATCCTGATATAGGGAAATAGCGGAAACCAATACAATAGCGGAAGCCAAAAAGATAGCGTCTCCAGTATTCCCTGTAACAAAATAAATTATGGAGGCTACCAGCAAAAGGAGAACCATTGGTTCTTTAGCCAGACTTTTCAGGGCATCAATCAGGGCATGCTCTTTTTTGAATTGCAATCTGTTTATACCATGCTTAGTCCTTGATTCATTGATTTCTGAATCTGTTAATCCAGCGATATTAAAATGATCGATTTGCATACTTCTACTTTGATTTAAATTAGAGTTTGATGCAATAAAAAATGTATATTATGTAAAAAAATGATTAAAAATCAATTTAACAATTTTAGTGTTTTTCAAGCATACTTCCCTGAGGAGTATAAGGGTAAATTTCATCATATCGAAGAACGGACCTCATATTTACTCTGCGATTGATATGTGCTCTATTGAGATCATCAAGCTTTTCAATTCCAGTGGCAGCGATCAATTCTACAAAACTTTTTATGGTTTTTTCATGAAAATTTGCGACGCGTTTTGCTTTGTCTTCCACAACAAGACCTTTGATAAGGCTTGGATTTTGAGTCGCAACTCCAACGGGGCAAGTATTTGTATTGCACTTCAATGCCTGAATGCATCCGGTAGCCATCATCATGGCTCTTGCGCTATTGCATATATCAGCACCCAAAGCGATGGCCCTGGCAATATGGAAGCCACTGATTATTTTTCCTGAGGCAATCAACTTAATATCTTTTTTGAGGTTAAAACCGACTAACGTATCATACGCAAATGTCAATCCGTCGCGCAGTGGCATACCAAGTGAATTGGAAAACTCGATAGGAGCGGCACCAGTACCTCCTTCACCTCCATCAATTGTTATAAAATCAGGCGAAATTCCACTTGAAACCATCGCTTTACAGATATCAATAAATTCTTGTTTTTTCCCAATGCACAGCTTGAATCCAATTGGTTTTCCTTCTGATAATTCCCTCAATTGTTTTATGAAATTCAATAGTCCATAAGCATCTTCAAATGCAGTATGCCTTGGAGGCGAATGTACATCCTTGTGAGGTTCAACATTGCGTATTTTGGCTATTTCAAGTGTATTTTTACTAGCAGGTAAAATTCCACCATGACCAGGCTTGGCTCCCTGTGAAATTTTTATTTCAATCATTTTTACATTTTCAATGATTGCATTTTCATGAAATAAATCTGAATTAAAACTCCCATTGGGGTTTCTGCATCCAAAATAACCTGTACCAATTTGCCAGATCAAATCACCTCCTGGGATTTTATGATAGGTGCTTATCCCGCCTTCTCCAGTATTGTGTGCAAAGCCACCCATACGCGCTCCGGTATTCATGGCCATCACGGCATTTTTACTCAACGCGCCAAAGCTCATGGCTGATATGTTCAGAATGCTTGCTGAATAGGGCTTTTTGCAGTCAGGACCACCAACTAGCACCCGAGGGTGTCCTTCGAGTTCTGCATATTTTTTAGCATAAATGGAATGATCCATCCATTCATATCCATTTCGATACACATCCATTTGAGTACCAAAAGGAGTGGTGTCTATTACATGCTTAGCGCGTTGGTAAATTAGAGAGCGAAAAATGCGATTAATTGGGCGACCTTCAGTATCCGTCTCCACGAAATACTGCATGATTTCTGGACGAATAGCTTCCAGCAAATATCGAAAATTACCTAATACTGGAAAGTTGCGACGTATAGTATTTTTTTTCTGAAAAATATCTAAATATCCTACCAGTATAACTGGGCCAAAAAATATTACGGTCCATAACACAGGTTTCCAAATCAAATAGAGCAATGAAATCCCAACTATTAGAAAGAACGATAAATAAATAAATATTTCTCTTGGCTTCAAGGGTTTACTTTTTTTCGTGTGTTTAAATAGGTTAACTTAAAGATTATAATTACCTGCCAATTGAAATTTATAAATATCCAATCGAACCATTTTTAGCAAATTGATTATTACAGATTATAATGTATAAATTTTGATAAAAAACCTTAAAAACCATTAACTCATCATGGCCAGGCAACCTTTTACGTAACCTACAGATTCGCATAATCCAGGCATAGGATCGTCTTCATCCTTCTCATATTCGAAGCTCAGTACGCCAGAATACTTCTTGTCAACCAATGTTTTCAAAAATTTCGGGATATCTATAACACCTCTACCAATTTCCGTGACTTCCCCATCTGGGGTTGCAGAGGTGACGTCTTTTATGTGAATATCAAATAGTCTTGTGAAGTATTTTTTAGCTGCTTCCGAAGGATCAATTCCAATGCGTTGCGTATGTCCAATATCCATACAAAGGCCAAAACGAGGATCTAAATCTTTTATTTTTTCATAAACAATATCTGGGCTGGGATAAACTCTGTCACCAGGGCCATGATTGTGGACTGCTACCCGTATATCATATTCTTTTATTTTATCATTGGTGTAGCTAAGCAAATCGTATTCTGGAACACCAATAATCATAGCCATGTTAGCATTTTTAGCATATTCAAAAGCCTGATCGACTTCTTCTTTGGTTTTCATGTAAATCACTCCACCTGCATACAGGTCTATTCCTTCAGTTTTAACAAGTATTGCTCCTTCTTTCAATTCTTCAGGTGATGAGTCTAGTGGCAGATGCATGCTTTTGAAACAAAGGTAATTCAATCCGGCCCTCTTTGTCATGGCAATGGTTTGTGCCTGGTTAAATTTCCTGAGTGAATAGGAGGCAAGCCCCAGTTTGAGCGAAGTTTTATTTGATAGTTTCTCATTGATTGCTTTTGATGGGCTAAATGAGATTAAGGATGCCGCAGCCGTTAGACTGGAAAGTTTAATAAAATCTCTTCTTGTTTTATCTTTCATGGTATGCGTTTTTTGTGTTTTAAGTCCATGAAAATACTACTTCCTGAGCAAAAAATATCCATTTTCTTTAATATTTAAATTATAATCCATGTTAATTTTGGTTTGCCTGACTGTCATATTTGTCTAAATTGCACTACTTAATTTTACCATGATTTTATGGCGAATTTTCAATTTTTATATAAGAAAAAAGGGAAAATATTATTTTTTATCCTATCAACATTTTGGGTCTCTACAGTTATTTTATACAGCTGTACTGATAGCCCAGATACGTCTGAAAAGACTAAATCATCAGTAAATCAAAGCATAAAAAATTTACTGGAAGATCCGAATTATCTTGGAAGTGAATCATGTAAATCGTGTCATGAACAGCAGTATAATGATTGGGAAGGATCTCATCATGACAAAGCCATGATGATTGCAGATAGCATTTCAGTTCTGGCTAATTTTGACACAACTTTTTACAGTCAGGAAGTAACATCTCGATTTTATAAAAAAGATGGCAAGTTTTTCGTGAATACAGAAGGTATTGATGGAATTTACAATGATTTTGAAATCGTTTATACATTTGGTTATACTCCCTTACAACAATATATTGTCGAATTTCCAGGAGGAAAATTTCAATGCCTGCGTACTGCCTGGGATACTGAAAAAAAGGTTTGGTTTGACTTATATCCAGATATGAAACTGGTTCATGACGAATGGATCTACTGGACAAAAGGTGGATTGAACTGGAATACCATGTGTTCTGACTGCCACTCAACATTAGTCAGGAAAAACTATGACCCCGCAAAAGATACTTATAATACCACATTCTCTATCATTAACGTAAGCTGTGAAGCTTGCCATGGGCCAGGAAAGGAACATGTTTCTATTGCAGAATCTGAAGATTTTAAGAATGATCCTGATAGCACAAAATATCTTGGGAAACTATATATGGGCAAAAATGTGTACCCAAAACAGATGGTAGATGATTGTGCAAGATGTCATTCATTAAGAACACAATACACTGAATTTTATGATCATCAAGGCACCTATATGGATCATTATGCACCAGACATGTTGCGTGATGGACAGTACTTTGCAGATGGGCAGATATTAGGGGAAGATTATGTATATGCCTCATTTATCCAGAGTAAAATGTATTCGAAAAATGTGAAATGTAACGATTGTCATAATATTCATTCCCTGGAATTGAAATTCAAAGGCAATGATTTATGCTTACAATGTCATGTGAAAGAAAAATACAATGTGAAAGAACATCATTTTCATGAGATGGAAACCATAGCAGCCGAATGCATTAGTTGTCATATGCCTGGGAGATATTATATGGGAAATGACTTCCGCAGAGATCATAGTTTTCGAGTGCCTCGTCCGGATTTGAGTGCTCGCTATGGTGTTCCGAATACGTGCAATGAATCTGGTTGCCATGCAGATCAAACTCCTGAGTGGGCTGCTAAATTCGTGAAAGAGTGGTATGGCCCTCAACGGGTTAAGCATTTTTCTGAAGCCCTGGCATTTGGAAGGACACGCGTGCCTGAAGCTGTACCAGGATTAATTGATTTGGCAGAAGACAAAACCCAGCCAGCTATTGCCCGATCCACAGCATTGATGTACCTCGGTGAAACAGTAGACCCAATTGCCTATAGGTCGATTGTATCACTTTTAGGAGATATGGATCCTCTTGTAAGATATACTTCTGCTCGATCAGCAGGTCAGTTACCCCCGCAGGAGAAAGCACGTTTTCTCACGCCACTGTTAGTCGATGATATACGGACAGTGCGCATTGCTGCTTTAGGTTCTTTGGTTGGTGTCCCAAAAAATTTGATGAGTGCGTTGGATCAAGCCAATTATGATAAAGTGTTCAAAGAATATTGGATTGGTCTTCAAATAAGGTCTGATTTTCCGGGAGGCCAGATGGAAATTGCTCAATATTATGAAAAAACCGGAAATCAAGCTTTGGCTGAACAAGCTTATGTTCGTGCTGTTGAATTGGATAGCTATTATAGTCCGGCAAGAATCAATCTTGCCGGTTTGTATTATAGTCAAGGGAGATTTAATGAAGCAGAAACTTTATTTCTAAAGGTGATAGAACTGGAACCTGCATTTGGTCAGGCTTATTATTCCTTAGGATTATTGTACGCTGAACAAAATAAAATGCTGGAAGCTGAAATGTATCTCAAAGAAGCTTCTGAAAAAATAGATTATAATGATCGGGTAACTTATAACTATGGTCTGGTTTTGCAAAAAATTGGTAAAAGAGCAGAAGCGGAACTTGCTTTTAATGAAGGATTAAAAATAGATCCCAACTCGATTTCAAACCTCTATGCACTTGTTTATTTGTATTTGGAACAGAACAGGTTTAAAGATGCAAAACCAATTGTTCAAAAATTGATAGTTTTGGATCCTCAAAACCAACAATACCGACAATTAAACGTAACAATACAGCAGGCGTTGGAGAACAAATAGAGATAAAAGAATATAAGTAGTTCGTTTTAGCCCAAAATATTACTTTTTAAATGAGCGGTTTTTAATGAAAACCAACAAGGAGGATTGGGAGTACATGAGTTTTTATTAATTTCAACCAAAATGATAAGGTAGGTTCGGTATGACTTATATTTCAAAGCGACATATTACAAATGGAGTTACTTGGGTGGCAATTAAAGATGCTGAAGTATTCATTTGTTGTGGATGTCCGGCTGATACAGTTAAGCATCTTAAAAAAGCAGGTTTGATAAAAAGCCTGGAAAAAGATGGCATACGTTATGAAAATGGACCAAATGCTATATTGTTATCCGATACCTTAATTCAGAACGGTCAAATTGCCAACCTCACTGAGTTTCCAATTTTGC
>JAHEMV010000162.1 GCA_024643455.1 Cytophagales bacterium | reverse complement strand
GAATTTTACCATCTTCCACCAATTTCATAATTGCTTGTGTGGTAGCTGCCACTTTAGTTATAGATGCCAGGTCATAAATTGTTCTTGTATCAACAGGCATAATACTATCATAAGTATAATATCCATACCCTTTTTCCAATACGACCGATCCATTTCTGGCTACTAAAATCTGACATCCTGGAGTAGCATTATTCGCTATTGCTTCTTTCACTATTTCGTCAATTTTCTTTAGCGTTTTGGAATCCATTCCTTGCATTTCCGGAGTACTGTATGCTAATCGATGGATTACATTATTCGTATTCACTGCACCAAATACATATTGTGCGGCGATTTGTTCACACATCATGTTGTCTTCATTCGCATAAATTTTGATTGGAAATGCTTCAAAATCCACTGTTTCGATGGCATTACCAAGAAAAACCAAAATCACGTTGGTATGTTGATTAAGATGTTTCAAAAAACTCAATAATGTACCATCCAATTCCAATATACCTGCAGTGTGCAAGCCTATAATTACATGGTCAAATTGCTCAAGCTGCTCTGTGAGTACATTCAGGTCATACGGATCATAGGAAATCCCTGGAAGCATATAATGTACAAAAGGGGCATACTTATCGAGTGTCTCTTGAAACACTTTTATTTCACTAAACCCCAAACTTAATGAAGCAAAATTTGTAGTTTCCAAATTGACAAATGGTATTTCTTTTTCACCTGATTCGTTTGTTTTTAATGCTTTGGTATAGACCTGATAGCTTAGATTTTGCAATTCAGGGTTTTCCTCTTTTATCTCCAGGTTTGCTGTGTCTATTTGAATATTATGGTTCAATCCAGCAAGATATTTCAACTCCAAAATACGTTTTACTTTCCCTTTGATCTCATTTTGCTTAAAATACCGACTATTCAAACCATCCATAAGTGCAATAAATGTCTTTTCTGTATTGGACGAAATACGAATTTTATCAGATCCTATCTTTAAAAGCATTCTAGCAGTTGATTCATTATTTCGATTCGCTTGCCCCGCAGTAATCGCATCCAGGTCAGCTGACAAAATGCCTCCAAACCCCAGGTGTTTCCAGAAAAGTGGATCGATGATTTTTTTATTAAAGAAAATAGCTTCGTCTTCAGGAAAATCAGGAAGAGATTTTATGGTGATGAAAGATTGTGTAAAATTATTCCTTTCCCATTGAAGAGTCATTTGCTCAATTTTTTCATGCCATTGGTTTCCATTGAAGGCATCTAATAATTTTGGAGAAAAAGCGAAATCATCAGAAAAATTAAAATAAAAATCAGTGTTAATAAAAATGCCATTTTGAACTTGATGGGAAGTATAATCATCAAAAACACTAATTTGTTCATTGTAAAATTTAGCAGAATAATTTAGACCTGAATCCGTATAACGTATTTCCGTGGGATTAAAGGATATTCCATTTACACCAAGTTCATGAAAACTATTAGATAATTCACAGATGGTAGAGGCTAAAAGAACCTTATCATTGGCTTCCATAAATGTGGTAGGCAAAGGGATCAAATCAGATGATTCGAAAGGCAAACCAAGCCCATTATCATTTTCTGCAGTCACAAAGATAGGCACCTTCAATGTCGACCGTAGCGAATTGATCAGGGTTTTGGCGGCAACACTATTTCCCCCGGTAATGGTTATTGATCCGATATGATATTTTGTGATGATGGAAGCAAGTTCCTCGATGTTATCAAACTTTGGAGCGATCTTGAGATCGATAAGCTGACCAATCTGCTCATCCACCGTAAGCCTGAGGTAAACACTATCTACCCAGGAATCCTCATAAGGATTTGAAAAAGCAGTCTTTGCCCATGCCGATAACACCAAAAACACAAAAATCACCTGCCAAACTTTTTTCATCTCCACATGAAAGTGATTTGTTATAAATGCAATTTTAAACTTACTTTGTAAATTAAGAATCAATCAAATTTATGAAATTTCCATCTCTTTCTCGGATACCTAAATATAAAAGGTTCAATTTTGAACCCAGATATTACGACCCGATCAAGGAGGATATCCAAAATCGTTCCCAAAGAATAAAAGGTGAGCTAAAAATTACATCCGCTGATGACTATAGTGAGCACATCAAATCGGCATATAAGCATCGGGCAAATCGGGAGAAATCAAGCGATTTTATGCAATTATTGCTAATGATCATCCTTTTGGCTGCATTTGGCGGATGGCTTATATATGGCAATATTGTACTGTATATATTCATAATTGTATTCCCTCTTTACTTATATCTAAGGACACGTAAGTTTTTCCAGTAAATTCCTGTAATGTCCGATATCATTCATTTACTTCCAGAATCCATAGCCAATCAAATTGCAGCGGGAGAAGTGGTTCAGCGACCAGCTTCAGTTGTCAAAGAATTAATGGAAAATGCTATTGATGCAGGTGCAAATGAGATAACCCTGATCGTAAAAGAAGCTGGCAAAAGCCTTATTCAAGTAGTTGATGATGGCAAAGGCATGTCGGAGACTGATGCCCGTATGAGCTTTGAACGACATGCTACAAGTAAAATTCGTACTTCAGAAGATCTTTTTTTGATAAAAACCATGGGATTCCGTGGCGAAGCACTAGCTTCAATAGCAGCGGTGGCCCAGGTGGAAATGAAAACCAAACAGGCAGATGGTGAACTCGGGACTTCAATAGTTATTGAAGGATCACAATTTAAAGGTCAAAACCATGTTTCTTGCAGGCAAGGCACATCGATTATTGTAAGAAATTTATTTTTCAATGTTCCTGCCAGAAGAAATTTTTTGAAATCCAATCCAATTGAGTTAAGGCACATTATGGAGGAGTTTCAAAGGTTGGCCATTGCCAATCCGGAGATCGAATTTAATTTTTATCAAAATGATATTGAGGTTTTTAAACTCAAACCAGGAAAACTTAGTCAGCGCATAGTAGGTGTTTTTGGCAAAAATCACCGTGAACAATTAGTCCCTTGCGATGAGCATACTGAGGAAATTACATTAAAAGGATATATTGGGAAGGCAGAATTTGCAAAGAAATCAAGAGGCGAACAGTTTTTTTTTGTTAACAACCGATACATCCGCAGCAATTACCTCAACCACGCAGTTGTATCAGCTTATGAAGGATTGATCCCAGAAGGTTCCTATCCATTTTTCGTACTATTTATGGATATTGATCCAAAACATATCGACGTTAACGTTCACCCTACCAAAACAGAGATCAAATTTGATGATGAGCGCAGCGTATATAGTCTTCTTAAAACTTCAGTAAGGAAATCATTGGGCGTTTTCAACATCACTCCATCCCTCGACTTTGGAGTGGACACCAATTTCAGATTGGGGTCTACAATAAAACCTTCTTCCGGCCTTACAACTTCAGAAAGAGATTATGCTCAATTCAGGAATACTGATCGTGAAGTCTCCAATTTAAGAAACTGGGAACAACTTTATGCAGATGCCTTAAATCATGAAACGATTGAAGCAGAAGTAAAAAGAGAAGAAGAAGCAAAAGGAAATCCGCTTGCGCTCACTTTTGACAGCGCAATAAATAAAATGGAGGATGGAATCCTGCACGATAGTAATGGGAATAGGCAAAATATTTTCCAGTTTCAATTTTCTTATATCGTAACTACAGTAAAATCCGGCCTGATGATTATCGATCAGCAAAGTGCTCATGAACGGATATTTTTTGAACGATATATGAAGATCCTGGAAAATAATAGTGGGAGCTCTCAACAGCTGCTTTTCCCCGAAGTACTAAATCTGAACCCTTCAGACTTTTCCATCGTTAAGGAATTGGAAAAGGAAATCAGGGCGATCGGTTTTGCTTTCGAATATTTTGGCGAAAAATCCATTGTAATAAATGGCATACCTTCACTGGTCAATGTCGACTCCGGGAAAGTAGTTTTTACAGGAGTTCTGGAAGATTACAAAAGTAATTTCCTGGAATATAAAAATAGAAATATCGAAAATCTGGCCAGATCCATGGCTTCAAACTCTGGAATTAAGAGAGGCAAAAAACTCTCTAACGAAGAGATGAAAAGCATTATCGACCAATTATTTGCCTGCAAAAATCCAAACTATTCTCCAAGCGGGAAGTTGATTTATTATATATTGGGACTTGAAAAAATCGAAGACGTTTTTAACACAAAATCATAATGTTTAACAGAATAACTCCGGTCGTAAAATACTTACTGATAGCAAACATAGGATTGTATTTCATCAGTTCATTTATGCGCCTTGATCTAAGTGCATTTCTTAGTCTGAGAGACTTGCACAGTGATTATTTTTTCCCATTTCAATATATAACGTATATGTTTTTGCACGGTAGTACGATGCATTTACTGAGCAATATGTTTGGCCTCTTTATGTTTGGCCCATTGTTGGAGCAATTCTGGGGCCCTAAGCGTTTTATGATATTCTATTTTGTAACAGGCATAGGCGCTGGGATTCTTTATTCAGGAATAAATTATTATGAAACCAACCGATTTGCAACTGCAGTAGAAAACTACACGCAAGATCCGACCCCTGCAGAGTTTAAACACATATTAGAAAAGAAAGCCAACATTGAGGTTGGCAAATATCCGGATTTGAATAGCCAAATTTATGATTACAACGATCATCCGGATGATCAGAATTATATCGATTGGAGCATCCGTGAACTTCGAAATGTACTTGCAATGAAGAGCAACTCCCAAATGGTAGGAGCATCAGGCGCTATCTTTGGTATTTTATTGGCTTTTGGCATGCTATTTCCGAATACAACACTTATGTTATTGTTCCCTCCGATACCCATCAAAGCCAAATATTTTGTAGCAATCTATGGATTATTTGAGCTTTTTAGCGGAATACATCGCTCTGCGGGTGACAATGTAGCACACTTCGCACATCTCAGTGGTATGCTGGTTGCGTTTATATTATTAAAAATCTGGCAAAAGGATAAAAAAAGGTTTTATTAGGTTTTACTTTGAAGGAAAATAGAGGATAGAAGGCATGAACACACTGTTAAACGATTTCAAAAACGCCTGGAACAAGCCAAATAATGGTCTCATTCAACTCATCGTTCTCAATATAGCGGTATTTGTGGTACTGGGAATACTGGCTGTTTTATCAGCTCTTTTTGGGATGGATGCGATATTTGCTTTTGCTTTTAAACAGTTTACCATTCCCGCTCCAATAGGTGAATTCCTCACCCGACCCTGGACAATTATAACTTATGCCTTTGCGCATAGTTTTAACAATTTATGGCATATTATCATGAATATGTTGGTTCTATATTGGTTCGGACGAGTATTCGTTGATTTTTTTGGATCGCAAAAACTAATCAACCTTTATGTGCTGGGAGCAATTGCAGGCGGAGTGACCTATTTATTAGCTTACAACCTCATCCCTTTTTATTCTGAACGAATGCATCTTTTTGATGGAATGGTTGGAGCCTCAGCTGCCGTATATGCTATAACCGTTGCTACTGCTACGTATGTGCCAGAGCACAGATTTTATTTGCTTTTTCTGGGTCCAGTAAAAATTGTTTATATCGCTGCCTTTGTCATATTTACTTCATTGCTGGGTACTGTCGGAGCAAACGCCGGGGGTAGTCTTGCACACCTTGGTGGCGCACTTATCGGATTTATTTATGGAAGGCAGATGTCCAAAGGTGTTGAGATCGGAACCTGGGTATTTAAAGTCATGGAATTCATAAAGAGTTTTTTTGTGCACAAACCAAAAATTAAGGTGAGTCACAGACAAAAAAAATCCCGTTCTTATTCCTCCTCTTCATCCACAACAAAAGTGGAAAAAACTGATTTTAACCAGGAGGAAATTGATAAAATTCTAGATAAAATATCAGAAGGTGGCTATGATAGTCTCACAAAAGAGGAAAAGGAAAAACTATTTAAAGCAAGCAAGTAGTTGTTAGTTGGTGGTCGCTAGTTAATGGAACACCTGGCTAGTGCGAGTTCAATGTGAGGAATTAGTAAAAATCGCTCGCTATAACAGGATAGTTATAGAAAAAACCAACAACAATCAACCAGGAATCTAACTTTTCAACACTTCATCGATTTTCCTGATTTCATCCTCATCAAATTCCAGCTTATCGAGGGCATCCAGGTTTTCCTTTAACTGATTAGTCGAACTCGCACCAATGAGTACCGAGGTGATACGATCATCCTTTAACAACCAGCTCAATGCCATCTGGCTAAGTTTCTGGCCTCGTTCAAGGGCTAATTCATGAAGTTGTTTAATTTTTGGCAATTGTGCCTCCACCTGGCTTCGCTCCAGATAAGTCATGTCTTTTGCAGCACGTGAATCCTCTGGAATTCCATGAATATACTTGTCGGTGAGCATACCTTGCGCCAAAGGTGAAAAAGCGATGCATCCAACACCGTTGTCATCAAGAATATCGAGCAAGTCATCTTCAACCCATCGTTCAAACATCGAATATTTTGCCTGATGGATAAGACAAGGTGTACCAAGGTCCTTTAAAATAGCAGCTGCTTTTTCTGCCATATCCGAGGGATAATTTGATATCCCTGCATACAATGCTTTTCCCTGACGAACAATCTGATCCAACGCTCCCATAGTTTCTTCCAAAGGTGTATCAGGATCCGGCCTGTGGTGGTAAAATATATCAACATATTCCAGACCCATCCTCTTGAGACTTTGGTCACAACTGGCTATCAAATATTTCCTTGAGCCTAGATTTCCGTATGGTCCCGGCCACATATCATAACCGGCCTTAGATGAGATGATCAGCTCATCTCGGTATTTTACAAAGTCCCGTTTGAATATTAGTCCGAAATTTTCCTCAGCTGAGCCATAAGGAGGCCCATAATTATTGGCAAGATCAAAATGCGTTATACCAGCATCAAAAGCCACCTTGAGTATATTTCGTGCTTTTTCGATGTTGTCAACATATCCGAAATTATGCCATAGTCCCAATGAAATTGCAGGTAATAGAATGCCACTGTTTCCACATCGTCTGTAGGTCATTTCATCATATCGATCCTGAACTGCACGGTATTCTACTGGGTTGGTTTTGTCAGATATTCTCATAATAACTTTAGTATTGTTTTACTGCATGAAGTTAAGATGAAAAATGAGTCCTGAAAATGATTTTAGGTATTTTATTGGCAAAAAAAAGTGCAAGCCTTTCGACCTGCACTTTCGTTAAACAGACAACCTAACCATGAAAAATCTTTATAATTGATGCATGCCCCAAAGAATCACATCAATTAAACGTTACTTTGTTTTTTCTTTAAAAAGACGCGAATCTTATCTCTTCGATTCTACTCCTTTACCTTAAGATTCGCATCTGATTTACTCTCCTCCTCTTCAAATAATCTCTTCAACTTCTTTTTGCTTTCCCCTCTTCTTATTGCGCTTTTCGTTGCTCACACATGCTTTTACGGAAGGTTTTAAAAATGTTCTGAAAAAAATTGGGTAATGAAGTCTCATCTTGCAAACTGAGACATATAGATAGCAAAAAGGGCTTTTAAGCTGCAAAAAGAGACATTTTGTTGAATAGAATTGTTACAATTACTATTGATAATTGTTAATGAATTTGGCTTAAAAAAGAATTTTCATCGCATTAATTAAAATAAAGAATAAAAATGGGGAACCATTTTCTAAAAGTTTTCGTTAATCGTAATATTACAATATACCAATTAAGAATATGGGGTTAAGCAAATCATTTCATTTTAACGAAACACAAAACCAGCTTGCATTGTATGCCAAGGCACTTGCACATCCAGCCAGGATCGCAATCCTTCAGCAAATTGTTAAAAACAAGACATGCATTGTGGGCACATTATCCGACGTTCTGCCTCTTTCACAATCGACCATTTCCCAGCATTTAAAAGAATTAAAAAATAGTGGAATTATTAAAGGTGAAATAGACGGACCATCGGTTTGTTATTGCATCAATGAAGAAAACTGGAAAATAGCCAGAACAATGCTCAATGCCCTATTTTTAGAACTAGACAAGAATTGTTGTTAACTGAAAAATAAAATTTATAAACAAATAATTAACTATGAGTACTGACGAAGAATTAAAAAAAATTGTACGCGAAAAATATGGTGAAATCGCCAATCAAAATCTCAGCAGCAATTCTTGCTGTGGACCAACAGCTAGTTCGTGTTGCAGTGTTGATCCTGATCTAACCGTTTTCTCGGAGGATTATACTAATCTGAAAGGATACAATCCGGATGCAGATTTAGGATTGGGATGTGGACTGCCCACTGAGTTTGCAAAGATAAAAGCCGGAGATACTGTCGTCGATCTGGGATCGGGCGCTGGAAATGATTGCTTTATCGCGAGACAACTTACCGGAGCAGATGGAAAAGTAATCGGAGTGGATATGACTGCCAATATGGTTGAAAAAGCTCGGTCAAACGCAAAAAAGCTGGGCTTAGAAAATGTTGAATTCCGACTAGGCGAAATAGAATTTCTTCCAGTCAGGGATGAAGAAGCCGATGTAGTTGTCAGCAACTGTGTGCTTAACCTCGTACCCAATAAAAAAAGAGCCCTTGAGGAAACGTTTAGAATATTGAAAAAAAATGGTCATTTCAGTATATCCGATATTATCATATACAATACAATTCCTGCAGGATTGAGGGAAGAAGCTGCACTTTATGCAGGTTGCGTTTCAGGTGCATTGATCAAGGAAGACTATTTACAACTTATTATTGATGCGGGTTTTAAAAACATACAGGTACAAAAAGAACGTAAAATAGAATTACCTGATGCGATGTTGGAAAAATACCTGGACTCAAAAAGTGTAGAAAAATTTAAAAATGAGTTCGCTGGAATTGCCAGTATTACAGTATATGCAGAAAAACCATGTTGTTCAAACCAAACGCCGTGTTGTTAGTTGTTTTATTTGAATAAATCAGAAATAAAATTGTTTGAAAAATTAAAAAAAACTTCGGAGTTGCTTCTTGGCGACTCCGAAAGTATTCCGGAAGATCGCAAGGTCCTTTTATCAGAATTAAGCATGTATATAAAAGAAAAACTTATTTCTTCAAAGGAAGTACAGTTGGTTTTTATTTGCACACATAATTCTCGAAGAAGTCACCTGGCACAGGTATGGGCACAGGCGGCTGCCAATTATTTTAAAATTCGAGGGATTAAGACCTATTCCGGAGGCACTCAGAAAACAGCCTTTAATATTTCTGCAGTAAGGGCACTTAAAAAAGCAGGATTTAAAATAAGTATCCTGGAGGAGGGGAAAAACCCAAAATATAAGGTTCGATTTGCTAAAAAGTCAGAGCCTTCCATTTGTTTTTCAAAAGAGTACAATCATAAAACAAATCCTGCTGATGGGTTTGTGGCTATTATGACATGCTCAGATGCAGATGAAGCTTGCCCGGTTGTTGAAGGTGCCCACTACAGAACAACCATTAAATATGAAGACCCTAAAAAGTTTGACGGAACGGAAACGGAAGCTGAGATCTATGAAGAAAGAAGTCTTCAAATCGGTCGTGAAATGCTGTATGTCTTTAAACAAGTTGCATCCTCACTATCAAAAAAATAATTTTACTCTTTTGTTTTTAAGGCTTCAATCTCCTCTTCATATACTTTTTCCTTAGTAATATCCCTCGTGACCACAAGTGTTCCAAGTATATTACCTTCAGTATCTTTTAAAGGAACCCGTGAAGTCATCCCCCATATTTTTATACCTTTTGAAATTTCAATTCGCTCTTCCACATTGAGAACAGGCTTTCGTGTGACCAT
>JAHEMV010000659.1 GCA_024643455.1 Cytophagales bacterium | reverse complement strand
GACCTCTCGGATCTGGATCCGGCTTGGTATGTCGTACGAGTTAACGATGGTGTTAATTGGAAAATAGCAAGAATAATAAAACTTTAGGATCATGAAAAAGTTGCTTTCCGTCTTTCTTCCGCTGATATTTATATACACAGCAAAAGGTCAAAATGTGGGTATTGGAACTTCAACCCCGACGGCCAAATTGGAGGTAAATGGTACATTTAAATTAACTGATGGCACAGAAGGTGTCGGCATGATTCTCACCAGCGATGCCACCGGTCTTGCCAGCTGGCAGCCTCCTCCACCGCCACCTGAGAATCCGACGGATTATCCGGAGGTACATATATGTTGCAGTATATGGATGTCCAAAAATCTAGATGTTGACCATTATAGAAATGGAGATACCATTGCGCATGTCACTAATGCTGCTGAATGGGCTGCATTAACCACCGGAGCATATTGCTACTATAACAACGACTCTACAACTTATGCGGCTATCTATGGAAAGCTTTACAATTGGTATGCTGTCAACGACCCCAGAGGATTGGCGCCGGAGGGATGGCATGTGCCTACCGATTTTGAATGGACTTATAACGTGGATTGTCTTGGAGGGGCATCTGTCGCCGGTGGTTTTATGAAAGAATTCGGGACAGATCATTGGACATCTCCTAATACTGGTGCAACCAATGTGAGTGAATTTAATGGACTTCCTGGAGGGTTCCGCAACTACAGTGGCACATTCGGCAACATTGGTAACGGTGGTAGCTGGTGGAGTTCAACCCAAACAGAGCTCGATTTTGCCTTATGGAGGTTTCTCAACTTTAACAATGACGATGTGGCAAGATCAGACGACTTCAAAGGTTCAGGCTTTTCAGTTCGTTGTCTAAAAAATTAACAATTCGTCTGATTGCTATATATTTTTTTACTCAAAGGACATGCGGCAATGTGTTTAAGAATTCATTGAGAGAATATATTCTATAGTACACTACAATAGTGAAAGTGAATAAATAACAAATACCTATACGCATCACTTAAGCTGATATAAAATTACTAACCACAAAAATTTAAACCATGAATAACGATTTAGTTTTGTACTGGAATGAAACGGCAGCCGAACTATTTAATTTACATACCAATCCGGGATCTGATGCCCGCCGATTTGCCATCGTTCAGATAGCCATCAACGATGCGATCAATACCATCCGCCCGCCCCATGACCGCTATGCATACCAGGGGACAGTGACGCCAAATGCTTCCCCTGAGGCAGCCATCAACAGCGCTGCGTATAATATACTTTACTGGGCAATCGGCGATATCATTTCGTACAGAGATAAATTAATATTTGAAGAATTACCACCATTCCCTTTTGACCATGCAGGTGCCTACCAAAACATTCTTACGCGCTTTGATGCAAAAATGAATGAAATACGTGACAGCCACAAAAAGGAGCTTGGACGTGAAATTGGTATGAATGCTGCGCTGGCGATTATCGCCTGGAGTGAAAGAGACACCAACTATAACAATCTTAAAATACGTACCAATATACCGCCGGATGGTACTGCAGATAATATTTTCAATGGAAAATATTATACAATGCCGAATGCAACGCCGCCGTTGAATTTGACGCCTGATTACAATAAGCTGGTGGTGGGCTTTGGCGATGTGAAACCTTTTATCATTTCATCCCCAATAAACTTCAGGAGACCGTTGAACTATGACCGAATGAATAAAGATGAGGTGAAAGATCAGGGCACTCTCGCCTATTATAACACGCTTTCGCCATCAGAAAAAGATAAAATTGATTACTGGTCAAACCTTAAACAACATATTGTCTGGAATAATTTTTCCGTATCACTCATCAAGAGCCGCGTGATGAACGCGGAGAAAACAGCAAGACTACTGGCCATTATCCATGTAGCTATGGCAGATGGTGCCATCTGCATGTTTAAAGATGTATATCATTTTATGCATTGGAGACCTGTCACTGCTTTAAATCATCCTCCAATTACTCCTAAATGGGAGTCCTATAAGGCAACCCCCAGAGTGCCGGAATTTCCATCCACCTTTGGCATTTTAGGCGGTGCGGTCGGGGAGATACTGGAAGCAGAAATCCCGGGAAATATCAATATTGATCTGATTCATACTTATCCAAACGGGACTACCACTACGCTTAATTACACCAGCATTATGAAAGCGGTGGAAGACAATGCCGTGACCAAAATAAATTGCGGTTGGAATTTCAGGGAAACTGCCATACAAAGTATCGCACAAGGCAGGGAAATTGGTGCTTATGTTATGGCGCATATGTTTTAAATGTAAGATTAGTTTTCATTGAATGACCAAGACGCAAACTATTCAAAAAAATACCCGGCATGTAATATGAAAAATATTTTCCTTCTATTCGTTGCGCTTTCTTTTGTGATCCGGGTTAATGGGCAGAGTATAGGAATTGGAACTGAAACACCTTCACCATCTGCTCTTCTGGAGGTCAGCAGTAACACGCAAGGATTTCTACCACCTCGGATGACAAAAGAAGCGCTTATGGCGATTGCGTCCCCGGAAATGGGACTTATCGTTTATTGTACAGATTGTGGTGGTGGCGAATTGGTCATCTATAGTGGTGTCTATTGGAAAAACATCAATGGAGGACCGATAA
>JAHEMV010000161.1 GCA_024643455.1 Cytophagales bacterium | reverse complement strand
TCTCCACCTTTACTTTTTCCGGCATAGACCACGAGCCGGTCTTGTTGTAGGATATGAATATTTCTTCAACAAATTTTTCAGCAGTTTTCCCTTCACTTGGTCGTAAAGCTGTATAAGCCATGACACTTTCATCTGCAGATACTACTGGATTATATTCCGTATATTCTGAATTGATTCTTTCTCCAAGGCGCTGAATATTTACATTCTTGGGAATCCGCATGATGTCATAAGCATTTTTTATTTGGCTTATCTTCTTTTCCACTGCACTTTTAGCATATTTATCTTTTGAAACCAAAACCAACTGCTTGTTATAGAAAATGAGCGCCTGTTCCATTTGATCATTATCAACATAAGCATCTCCAAAGTCGCTATAATAATTATTCGGAATTTCTTTCAATGAGCTTACATTGATACGTTCAAAATAAAGGAGTGATTTTACCCGTTCATTCACATTTTTGGATTCGCAAAGGCATTTTGCGATTTTATAATCCAGCAACTCATCTTCAGCTCCGGCCTGTTCCAATTCCAGATAAAGCGGCAAAGCTTCATCGTAACTTTTAACCTGAAAATATTTATCTGCCTTGTTCTGAACTTTCGAAACGTTTATTTCCTGCCCAAAAGACACCATCCCAACACCAAGAAGTAAAACTAATACCATTAATCCCTTCATCCTAAACACATAATTAGATATAAAAACTTTAATTAACGCTTCAAACTTAGGACATAAAGTATTGATTAAGAATTGATTTTATCATGAAATATTACAAGTAAATGATGTTACAGTGAAAAAGCTCAATTAAGCAATCAATTATTTGGACGAAAACAGGAAGGAATTCATTAAGTTCTTTCAGTAATGTTAGTTTAAACTTTCGTGTTTGTTCCGATTTACTTTTCGAATAAGCTACTTTTTGAAAGCCTTTGTAACCATTTGATAATCGAGGTAGTAGAGAACTTTTAGAGAGATGGAATTCACTTGATTTTCCTTAAACATGTTTTCCACGTTGTCAAAATAGTTATCGACCATGGTGCCCTCCGCATCTACAATATTTTTCCATACGGCTGTCAACCAGCTTCCAGGAGCAAAATTCCACTTAAATACCATGTCGATGGTAAAGGCATTGTAATTAATATCTTCACGTTGAAGATCCTTATCTGTTTCAGATAAGGATCCATCTTCATTCAAGAATAAATATCTATCATCATACTTTACACGCGACCAGTAGTGTCTCAGGTCAAATCCGAGCGAAATTTTATTCGTAAAAATGTAATTGGCATTTATTCTATAGATCCAGGTGGGCGATTGACGTATTCCAAAAAAAACCGAATCCACTCCAAAATCCTCGACATAACCAATGTCATTTTTCCGATAAGCATATTCAGCGCCCACAGAAAAATTGAACCTGTCGCTCATTCTATATCTGGGAGTCACTTCAAATCCATATTCTGTTTGATCAAACGGTGAAAACACTTTCTCAATTCTCATATCTCCACTTACTGCAAGTTTTTTCCTTTCGTCAGTGCCGTATCTTGAATAAAAGGAAAATGACTCATTCAATTTAAAATACCGGCCTTCAACCCTTGGTTCATAATAGTCTTTTTGGCCCATTGGTAAATATCTGGTGAAAAAGAAAATGTTGAATCTATTGACAAATGTTGTTCTGGCATTCAGTCCAATGTTGAGTTCGGTGAATTCTCGTGGCCGATAAAGTTGGTTATATTCCAGGGCCAATCCGGAGCTGAATGAAAGGAATTGGCCAAACGGCTTGAAAATATTATAATCGAATGACAATTGATTTTGGATTTCATTATTTCGCCTCAAATAACCAAGATCATTCTGGTCATATGTATCACTGACCAGTTCTCGTCTCAGCCGGTATTGGATTTTGCCTCCAAACTTCCCCACACTGATATCATATTTATACCCCAATTCATTGTCTTGATCATCATAATAATGCTGACTTAGCGCAGCTTCTCCTCTAAAGCCAAACATGTTGGTTTTATCATTCAGCCTCAATTCTGTACCAGTCACATTGGCCATGTAGCCGATTTTGTTCATGGATGTATTGGTATTGATCAGGCTGACATAGGAGTTGTTTTTGAGACTTTGGTCAAAAACAAGGATGTTATAATTTGCAAATGGTTGAGTAAGGGACTCTTTTTCTTCCCCGGTTTCTATATTCTTAATTTTTGCATAGGTATCAGTAGTCATTGCATTTAATAAGCCAACACCTAAACCTTTGCTGGTTCTTCCAGATAACTTTGTAGCATTGATCATCCTGGTTTGAGCTGGATTTTCAATGATCATTTCAGAATTTCCAAGATCTTCTTCAACATCTGAATAATAAATAGGTTCTGAACCAATTCTTCTTGAATAGAATAAGTTCGCTCTTTGGAAAAGTTCTGTTCCTTCCGTAAAAAACTGACGGTTCTCATCATAGCGTACTTCGTAAGGAGAAAGATTCAGTATTTTCTCATCAGACTTTACCTGTCCAAAATCCGGTATCAGTGTAATATCCATAGTAAAACTCTGGTTGATTCCCCATTTAAGATCCATGCCGCCATTGAAAGTCTGATGAAATTTGGATTCATCTGCGCTTTTTTGCAAGTATGCAGAGACATATGGATACAATGATAAGCGCAAGGGAGGTTTAATGCCTTCGATGCCTTTTAGCACCCCAAGGTAATTCATTTGGTTTCTTACTTCCCGATCCACAAAATTCCAGCTGGAGTATTCATCCTTTCGCCGGAGATCTCGCCAAAAATTGATGCCCCATTCCTGAATGTTATTCTTTGGAAAACGTAAGGCAGAATACGGGATTTCTATTTCCACATCCCAACCCAGCTCATTGATATTTACTTTACTTTTCCATACAGCATCCCAATTCAAATCTCCCTGGGTTCCCCTTGAAAACCCCCTCCTTCCTCGACTGGAACGGTTTACATCGGTTTGTACACCGGAGGCTGAAACCATAAAAGTAAAGCCATTTACTCCATCGTTAAAAGGACTTATATCAATACTAAATTTATCAGCATTCATATCAAGATCCGCATCTCTCACACCAAGCTCCGTCAGAATACTGTCAGGATACGGATCGATAAGATGTGCAGCAATGTATATCGCGTTATTATCGTAAACAACAAAAACCTCAGAAGTATAGGTAGCGCCCCGATCATTATAAGGCCGATATTGGTAAAAATCTGTGGCGGGAGTAAGATTTTTCCAGGCTTCGTCATCTAAAAGACCATCTATTTTTGGGGAAGATTCTATTCGTGTCGCATTCAATTCCTTTCGCTCAATTTGTCCGAAAGCTATTTCTACAATTGATATTGAAAATAAAAAACATAAATACACAAAAAGTAGGTTTGCCCTAACCATGAAAAAATATTATAGTTCGTTTAATTATTTGCACTTGTGAAGAAAATAATCAGATCTTAAAAAGTTGTTAAATTTAAAAAAAGACTCTAATGAAATTCTGAAGATGGAAACGATTTTGGCAAAAAACATCTGGAATAAAAGGCATTTTTCTTTTAAAATCCACTTGCCAACATATGTCGCAAAATTTCAATTCTACCCAATATAATCATAGAAACCGATGAACTTTAAGATTGTAGAAAAACCTTAACTTCTTAAGTTTTTGTTTGTCTATAATTATTCACTTGTACAAATACAGTTTAGTTATGCCTACGCAAGATTTGGAGTTATGATTCAATACAAAACCAAAAAAAGTAGTCTTTTGAGCTCAAAATCACTTTTTACGATGGAATAATGTAGAATGGGATATTGTAATTATGGAATTTATTGCACCTAAAAAAATCATAGATGAGAAATCAGTTGATCCATACGGATTGTAAGAATCCTGTCCCTGATTGATCGAACCATTAATGACAATAAAATTGTTATTTGGCAAAAAATAGGCTGACGGCATAAATCCGGAAGAAACAGTTTGTCCATGGCTGTCAACCATATAAGTCCGTTGAAAATAAGGATTGCTCGTATTCACAGCAATGAGCTTTAAATGACTATTCATTCCAAAAAAATCGAGATTTGGTGATATCATCTCATTTGTACTACGAAAATCTATCGGCGTTTTAATCGGTGATATTTTCAATACCAAATCATCCTGGGCAAATGAATACGTACTTAAAAACAATAGAAAACAAATACATTTAACTTTCATAACCAGGCAATTGCTTGGTTTAAGTTAATAAAAAATGAGTTAAAACTCTTTATTTCTTCGCTTGAATCTGACAACTCTTCCTGACAAATTATCAAGGTGCCGGATTTGAATTTAATTTTTGAACTTCTTCTATTTCTTTTATGGCCTCTTCAGGAATTGTAATATGGATACTTTGAATATTTATTTTAAGTTGCTCCATTGAAGTTGCTCCGATAATATTGCTCCATAAAAATGGCCTTGTATTGACAAAAGCAAGTGCCATTTGCGCAGGGTTCAGATCATATTTCCTGGCAATTTCAATATATAACTCAGCAACATCAAACACTATTTTGCTTGAATATCGTGGTAACTTTGGAAATAAGGTAATTCTGGAATTTTTCACATCCGAACCATCATGATACTTTCCTGAAAGCAAGCCAAAAGCCATAGGAGAATAAGCTAGCAGACCAATATTTTCCCTGATAGAAATCTCAGATAAACCAATCTCAAATGTTCTGTTTAGTAGATTGTATGGATTTTGAATGGTAATTGGCTTGGGCAATCCGCTTTGTTCGGCCTTTCGAATAAAATTCATAACACCCCATGGGGTCTCATTTGACAAACCCCAATGTCGTATTTTACCTTGCTTAATCAGCTCATTGAGATGATGCAAAATATCCAAAAAATTATCCTGCCACTTTTCATTTTCATCGTATTCATAACCCAGTTTTCCAAAACTATTCACTTTTCGTTCTGGCCAGTGCAATTGATAAATATCTAAATAATCGGTTTGAAGCCTTTTTAAACTTCCATCAAGCGCTATATTCAACTGTTCTTTAGAAAAATTTAATGGATTCCTTATGTAGGTCAATCCCGGATTGGGGCCGGCTATTTTTGAAGCTAAAATAATTTTATCACGATCCTTTCGATCCTTAAGCCAGGTGCCGATATAGCGCTCTGTGGATCCCTGAGTTTCTTTCCTTCCCGGCACACTATAAAGCTCAGCTGTATCTATAAAGTTTATACCTGCATCTATTGCATAATCCAACTGTTCATGAGCTTCCTTTTCAGTGTTTTGCTCACCAAATGTCATTGTCCCCAGGCAGATTCTGCTCACTTCTAACCCTGTATTTCCAAGTTTTGTATAAATCATGATTAAATATTTAGCAATAAAGATTGCAAACCTATCAGATAATTAGTTGTTTCAAAACATTGCTCAGACTTTTTCGAAATGACACTCAGAAATGACATCTTAAAAGAACATTCTAAACCTCATGCCGAATATCTTGCCAAAACAATTGGTGCTGATCAGGAAGCATTTGATGACTTGGTTGATCTTTTTCTGGCCGATGAATATCGGGTAACACAGCGAGCAGCATGGGTATTCAGGATATGTGCTGATGCTCACCCCTGGTTACTGAAAAAGCACTTAAAATCCATCATTGAAAATCTACAAAATCCTGTCCATGACGCTGTAAAAAGAAATACCTTAAGGATACTTCAGTTTGTCCAGATTCCTGATGATCTAATGGGTGTTACTGCTGAAATGTGTTTCAAATTTTTGCATTCCGGTTCAGAACCCATTGCAGTGAAAGTCTTTTCCATGACTGTTTTATATAATATTGTAAAGGAATATCCGGAACTTAAAGAAGAACTTAAAATATCCATAGAAGATCAGTTGCCTTACGCTTCGGCAGGTTTTAAAAGCAGAGCACAAAAAACACTAAAAGCTTTGGAAAGATTGTAACCATTAAAATTACTTTCTCTCATTAATACCAATTTAACGGACATCCGACACCTTTTGACTTGCATATGACATTGTCAAATGAATTCCTTGATTTTTGAAAACCATTCTACATCATCTTTGTTCCTTATGTAGAGTTGATTATATTTCTTCGTAAGTTTGAACTATGGAATCGTCATTTATTCAAAAAATATATCAAAAACATAAGGACTGCACTAAGTGCCCTTCAACAGTACTTGTCCCTCAGTTCTTTACGGATCTTCTGGGTATCCTATTTCCCAATTTTGCCAGTTCACCGGTATTGGATTACATGGAGTTTCAGAAAAGGATTCAAATGATCAGCATGGAAATGGTGCAGATCCTGTCAAGAAATTCTAATGAAGTAGAAATCGATCCGGTAGCGAAGTCTGAAGCTTTCTTTCAAGGCATCCCCATCGTTTATGACAAACTCCAGCTGGATATTGACGCAATGTTTTCAGGAGACCCTGCTGCTAAAAGTCGCGAAGAAGTGATCCGATCCTATCCCGGTTTTTACGCCATTGCAGCATACCGCATTGCCAATTCGATAAGTAAATTGGGCATCAGCAATATCCCGAGAATGATTACCGAACATGCTCATGGGAAAACAGGTATTGATATACACCCAAATGCCACTATCGGTGATTATTTTTGCATTGATCACGGTACAGGGGTAGTAATTGGTGAAACAACTGTGATTGGTAAACATGTGAAAATATACCAGGGCGTCACGCTTGGTGCGCTCAGTGTAAATAAAGAAGATGCCAAATTAAAAAGGCATCCAACCATTGAAGACAATGTTGTAATTTATGCAGGTGCGACAATCCTCGGCGGTAATACTGTGGTTGGAGAAAATTCAATTGTTGGTGGAAATGTATGGTTGACTAAAAGCATTCCACCGGAATCAAAAGTTTATTACCAGGCACAAATGCATCGGGACAACGGAGATGAAAAACCTGATTTGATTATCTTTAAATAACCATGACTTTATTCGACCTTATTGGCAATACG
The DNA here is from genome assembly GCA_024643455.1 of Cytophagales bacterium. Lineage (GTDB taxonomy): Bacteria > Bacteroidota > Bacteroidia > Cytophagales > Cyclobacteriaceae > JAAUQL01. The sequence goes on along the minus strand of JAHEMV010000161.1, from coordinate 2,808 downwards.
CCAATTATAGAACTAACCAATATACCGCATTTTAAAAATGTAAAAATATACGGCAAACACGAGGGGCTCAACCCCGGAGGTAGTGTCAAGGACCGTGCAGCTTTGGGAATGATAAAAGGCGCATTGGACCGGGGTGAGATAAAAAAAGGGGATCATCTCGTAGAAGCTACCAGTGGAAATACCGGTATTGCATTGGCAATGATCGCAAGGTCCATGGGTGTGGATATGACACTCATTATGCCTGACAATTCTACCAAAGAACGGGTGCTATCCATGAAAGCCTATGGAGCCAAAGTGATTTTGACTCCAGCGGAAAAAACCATAGAATATTCCAGAGAGTTGGCAGAATCCATGGCAGCAAATGAAGGTTATTTTATGCTCAACCAATTTGCCAATTCAGATAACTGGCTGATGCATTATCGAACGACCGGACCCGAAATATGGGAACAGACTGATGGGAAAATCACCCATTTTGTTTCAGCCATGGGAACCACTGGTACCATTATGGGCGTTTCCCGATATTTAAAAGAGCAGAATCCGAATATACAAATCGTCGGGTGTCAGCCAACTGAAGGAAGCAATATCCCCGGAATAAGGAGATGGTCTCCTGAATTCCTACCCAAAATATTTGATCCGAAACGTGTAGACCGCATCGTGGACGTAAGCAGTCAGGATGCTACAACTATGGCACGCAGACTTGGCAAAGAAGAAAGTATCTTGTCAGGAATGAGCAGCGGGGGAGCATTTTATGGCGCTATGAAAATTGCCGAAGAGCTCGAATCCGGTGTTATCGTATTTATCGTTTGCGATATTGGCGACCGTTATCTGAGCTCAGATTTATTTGGTTAAGATCCAGGCTAAACGAGCTTTCTGACTTTTTTATACACCAATGTTAATCTAAATTTTCCACAGCTTACATACTGGCTCATCCCTATTATTTATAAACTCAAAATTTCAACATTTTAATTTCCCCCTGTTTTTATTATCTCTAACGCATGTTTAAGTTCCTTGACTTTTTCCTGATTTTCTTGATATATATTTTTTGACTCGGATGGATCTTCTTTCATGTTATACAATTGACCATCTGGCTCTCCTGGTTTCGGAGTAACAATCGAAGGAGTAGAAAAACCACCAGAGCCCAATCCATCGATATATTTCCAATCTCCAGATCTGATGGCAAACATCCCTCTCGAACTATGATGAATTACCGTGGTTGATGGATCGGGTTGTGCGCCTAGCAATACGGGCAGAATACTTTCGCTGTCCATGCCTTCACCGGATTGTAATGGATTTTCAGTAATATCTGCCACCGTTGCAATCAGGTTTGTGAGTGTAGTCAATTGATTACTTTGTGAATTGGCCTTAATTTTCCCTGGCCACCTCACAATGAAAGGAATCCGATGCCCACCATCCCAAACATCCATTTTCATTCCCCTATAAATGTATGCGGCATGGTGATCATAACGTTCAATGAATTCAGGTTTCCAGAACGGACCATTATCGCTGGTAAAAATGACAACTGTATTTTCATTTAATCCATTTTCAGAAAGGACATCCAGGACTTTTCCGACAGCTTCATCCACCATTTGTGCAAAATCACCATACTGTCCGGCTTGAGATTTTCCAATATAATTTTCCTTTGGAACCCATGGGGTATGTGGCGCTGCCAATGGTAGATAAAGGAAAAATGGCTTTTCTTTATTCGCATGATTTTGAATGAAATTATTTGCCTTTTGGATAAAGGTTGGCAATACCTCATAAAAATCGAAACCTTTCGACATCCTGCCTGCCCGCCAGAAAGCTCCTGTAGCATAACTCCCGGTATTCAGATCATTGCCAGGAGTATAATCATCAGGGATAGTGACCAGCACATCATTTTCGAGATAGCAATATGGATCCATATCCAGAGAAGCTGGTAAAATATAGGAATAATCGAATCCATGGGCTAAAGGCCCATTTTCAGGAGATTTAGAGAAATCGATCCAATCGGAATTGATATTTGTCAAAATACCCTGTCTTTCATTTATTTTAATCGAATCGCTGTATTCTGTCTTCACATTCCAGTCCAATCCCAGGTGCCATTTCCCCACGACTCCGGTTTCATATCCCTTCCTTTTCAACAACTCAGCAACCGTAGTCTCTTTTGCTTCAATTAGTGATTGCCCATAGCCCTGCAATACTCCCTTTGGCAACCTGGTTCGCCAACAATAGCGGCCTGTTAAAATCCCGTAACGTGTTGGCGTACAAACAGATGATGGCGAATGTGCATCGGTAAATCGCATACCTTGTGTCCCAAAACGATCTATATTGGGCGTAGCAATCTTCGAATCCGGATTGTAAAGTGAGACATCTCCATAACCAAGGTCATCTGCAAGAATGTAAACAATGTTGGGAAGATTTTCTTTGCCCTTTTGTGGCTTTGTATCACAGGAACTGAATACAAGAAATAATAGTAAAATACTTAGTCGTAAGGCCATCGGTTTAAAATAAATAGCATAAAAACTGATCAATGAAAATAAATGAATTTCCCATTAATCTAATTCATTTCGAGGTATTATTAAGAAATGTTGATTAATTTTGAAAAATTCAACTCGTCAATCATAGATTTTTTAATATTAAAATTATTCACATGAATACTAAAGCTGTTTTGCTAGCAATTTTTCTTTTCAATGCTGCATGTTCTTCATCTGAAGAAGTCAAGGCGGTTATCCCTTCCTTCACCATCACTAACTTTGAAAAAATAGAAGGTGACGAAGGAGCGCTTACCGTGGATTATACCATCACGTTAAAAGAAGCCTTTACTGAAGA
>JAHEMV010000160.1 GCA_024643455.1 Cytophagales bacterium | reverse complement strand
TTGTTTTCAAAAATCATTTCTGTTTTTTATTTCTTATCAGGAGGGAGCTACTGGATCACAAGTGCTTATCTAAGTCTTATCAATTTCATTTGTATTCACAAACTTGTTCAGGAGTTAAATACGTCATTTCCAGAATATAAGAGAGCTTTTTCCATGTCATTTTATTTCTTGCCAACATTTGTCTTCTGGACCAGCGGGTTGCTTAAAGAGAGCCTGGCTCTTGGGGCATTAGCAGTTTTGGTGACCACAATTATAAATTTTAACCGGACCAAAAAATATAAGAAAGTATCCGAATGGCTGTTTTTTGCTGGTTCAACTATGATATTATGGGAATTGAAGTATTATTATGCTGCTGTGGTGATTCCGATATTGGTAACTTTATTGGTTTATTTTTCAATAAATAAAAGGAAATATTTTCATCCTGCTATCATTTTAGTGATTTGGCTAGGTGGCATAGTTTTGATATCCGTTTTGCATTATAATTTGTCGCTTTCCAGGGTGATGGAAGTTGTCTATCAAAACTATCAAAAAAGCAATACTGAGAGCGTTGGGATACACTATTATCATTTCGATGGCAGTTGGTATGGATTTTTGATCAATTTTCCTTTAGCACTTTTCAGCGGACTATTTAGGCCGATGTTTTTCGATGTGACCAATATCCTTGGTGTTTTGGTTTCGATAGAAAATCTAGCCGTTTTAGCAATAATGATTTTTGGAATATGGAAATCCAACTTTAAGATTTCAGTAAAAAACCCATATATCCTGGCTACACTATTGTATGTTGTTTCGTTGGCAGTCTTGTTGGCTTTTTCCTCACCCAATTTAGGTTCCCTTTCCAGGTATAAGGTCGGGTATTGGCCATTTTTTGTATCGATGATATTACTACTAATTTATAAAGGCAATAAAAAAGGCCAGATTCTCCAAGAACCTGACCTAAAAAATCATCATTAATATCGTTTATAAATTATGATAGTAACTTTCTACTTTAGATTGAAATTGACCATAAATAGGCTTGCAAAACTCAATGAACAACACCTGCGGTGGAGGAGGATCCATTGGTTGTTGATTTGCAATTTGTAACTGCTCTGCAGATAATGCCCGCTCATCACCATTAAAACTTCCCCATTGGTTGATCCAAACAAATTCACCTGGGAATTTTTCATGAAAAACAACCGTATTGGATTTTGCATCCATAATACGCATGCTTAATAAACCTCGTGAAATAATTTGCCTGGTGTTTTCCCGGAATGTTGCTTTTACAGTACCATATACATTAATGTTATTGCTCTGTGGTGTGTTCGCCATGGGTGCCGGAGGAGTAGATCTTCCAGCAGCATCTCCTTCACATGGTCCAATTTTATCACCATGATCGATATGTGCCTGTAGTGCCGAAACAGCTACTTCTAATGTTTGCTTATTATTTGGATTGCCCGGAGGGGAATGACAGATCACAATTTTTTCTTCCGCTTTTTGTTCAGTTTGTACGGATGACCTCGGTATTGTGGCTAAAACTACGCTGTCTTTTGATGCCTGAACAATACGCTCCTGATTATTAACCTGACCTACGACAAAGTCATCAAATTGTAATACCAGTATCTGGTCAGGTTCATCGAGGTTTTCATCCCGTGTCGAGAAGAACCGGATAAACTCATTATTATGGTAATTAAATAAATATTGTTCGATCTGATCCTGAAAAAATTGTGCACTCAATCCAGCTTGCATAGTAGGTACAGGAACTTGTTCAACCAAAACCTTTAAAGTGCCTCTATATTTGGCCTCTTCGATTTTATTTTTTACATCCAGATAACCTGGCATATACAAATCAGCTTGAATAAAATGTTCGTAGGCTTGTATGGCATACGGTCTTGTCCCCATTGCGAGGGCTTCTTCACCAGCAGTATATTGTTCAGCTGCAGCTTCTCTGGTGTAATATTTCAGTTGATTGTAAAAATCTTCGGGATTGGGGATCACTTCCAATGCTGCAGGGCATCGTTGGATTTCATCATGCATGCTATTGAGCATTTTGTAAGCATCTACGATTTTCCCGTTTTTAAAACGATCCTGGCTGTCCTTCATTCGGTTTACCTGGGTTAGGTAAAAATCTACACCAACTGGATATGCCTGGCTTAATACTTCCCTTGCTTTATTGTTATTGGGACTTTTCCTCAATTTACTCACGGATTGCATTACGGAGCTGTAATAGTTGCCAGATTCAAAGGTTTTTTTGCTGGAACTACAACTCCAGAAACCTCCAATGACTACTGCGAAAACTATAATAATTAGATTCCTCATCGCTAGATTGTGTCTGTTTTAAAAATAATTGTCTATAAATTGAACGTTTTTCGCTCTTTTGAAAAAATAATTTATGCAAGTAAGCAAATGGAATGGCAATTACATTGCCAAAAATTAGTGAAAAGGATCACTGGTAATTTTTATTGTCAAAATGTAAAAAAGTGAAAAGTCAATATATAATTATATACTACGACCTAATCTTCAATTTCCTTGTTGACAAGCTGTTTTTCATGAAGCTGCTTGAAGGTGCCATTATAAGCCAATAACTGTTCATAAGTACCACTTTCAATAATGTTTCCATCGTCCAATACGATGATTTTATCCGCTAATTTGGCTGATGAAACCCGATGAGAGATCACAATACTTGTTTTGTTCACCATCAATTTCTTCAGGCTGTTCAAAATGTTATTTTCAGTTTTTGTATCGACAGCGGAAAGACAATCGTCTAAAATGAGTAAACAAGGTTCCTTTGCCAGCGCACGCGCGATGGATAATCGCTGTTTTTGTCCACCTGAGAGGGTAATACCCCTTTCTCCAAGAATTGTCTCGAGTTGTTTGGGAAACTCCATGACATTTTCGAAAAGATCAGCATTCTTTAGCGCTTCAATGGTTTTTTGTTCATTAAGCTCGTTCAGGCCAAAGGCAACATTATTCGAAATGGTATCGGAAAAAAGGAAAACATCCTGTGGAACACACCCAATTTGATCTCTGAAATGTGTTGGATTATAGTGTTTCAAATCAATGCCATCCACTTGTATTACTCCTTCTGTAGGATCAAGCATGCGCCCAATTAGATTTGCTATGGTACTTTTTCCACTTCCTGTTGTTCCGATGATAGCAATAGACTCTCCGGGATTTACGGTAAACGATATATCTTTCAATGCATGAATGCCAGATTCCAGGTAAGTAAAACTTACATGTTTAAATTCTACTTTTCCCAGGATTTCTTTTTCAATATTTTGTTTGGAAACGATATCGTTTTCAGTTTTCAAGAATTCATTAATTCGTTTTTGGGAAGCCGCCGCCCTCTGTATGATACTGGTTACCCAGCCCAGTGCTGTTACCGGCCATGTCAGCAGATTTACATACAATATAAATTCAGCAATATTACCAACAGACAGATTTCCTTTGATAACCTCCGCACCTCCGACAAAAACAGTGAGCACAGTACTAAGTCCAATAAGAGACATGATCAAGGGGAAAAACATTGCATTCACCTGTGTGAGTTGAAGGGACTTCTTTTTGTATCGATCGCTTTCCTTAGCAAACTTTTGCAGAGAATCAGTTTCTCTGGCAAAGGATTTCAAAACTCGAATTCCACTAAATGCTTCTTGTACAAATGTTGAAAGGTCGGAAAGACTTTCCTGGATCTCTTCAGATCTTTTATTGATGATGTTATTAACGAAATAGATACTTACTGAAAGAATAGGTAACGGAATCAGAGCATAAAGAGTTAATTTGACGCTGATAGAAAACATAACGGGCAAGAGAATTAATGCCAGAATTACCATGTTTAGTCCATACATGATAGCTGGGCCGATATACATACGCACTTTGCTGACGTCTTCTGAAATTCTTGCCATTAGGTCACCAGTATTGTTTTTTCGATAAAAACTCAATGGCAAGGATTGGTAATGATTAAATATTTCATTTTTAAGGTCAAACTCAATGTGCCTAGACATTATGATAATCGTCTGACGTACAAGAAATAGAAAAAGTCCTCTAAGAAGTGCAATAAGTAAGATTAAAACGCCATAAAAGACAATGCTTTTATTAATTGTTTCCCTGAACACCTCTTGCAAATCAAGACCTTCGAAAGATTTATACGTACTCAGGTTGTCCGCGACCAGATCGAGTGCGTATCGCACCAATTGAGCAGGTAGAATTTGAAAAATTGTAGAGAGAATTACAAATAATAAACCGAGGAGGAGATAAGATTTATATTTAATGAAATACTTATTTAAATAGCTGAGTTCCTTCACTTGAAAATAAATGGTTAATGTTCAATTTTTATAAGTATTCGTTTCAGATTGAAATAAAAACAAAAAGCACTAATTTTGCCGATGTCGCATTGTCGGATATTTTTTTGCAAAAGTAGCCAATCCGACAAAAAATTGTATCAATGATAGAGGTAAATGATTTAAAAAAAGCCAAAGAGGTAGAAATATTTGGTGAGTTGGCAAAGCATGATCATGAGCAATTAATTTTTTGCCATGATAGTCAAACTGGCTTGAAAGCAATCATAAGTATTCATAACACTGTACTCGGTCCTGCATTGGGGGGAACGAGAATGTGGAATTACACTTCTGATGCTGAGGCGCTTCATGACGTATTGAGGCTGGCAAGAGGGATGACTTATAAAGCTGCAATTTCAGGATTGAATCTTGGAGGTGGAAAAGCGGTGATTATAGGGGATGTAGATAAAATAAAAAATGAAGCCCTTCTACGGCGATTTGGAAAGTTTGTTGAAAGCCTCAACGGAAAATATGTAACTGCTGAGGATATGAATATGACACCATCCGATATGGAATATATCGCTATGGAAACAAAGCATGTTACTGGACTTTCTGAAAGCATTGGTGGAGGAGGGGATCCTTCTCCAGTTACTGCCTATGGCGTTTATGTTGGAATGAAAGCCTCTGCAAAAAAAGCCTACGGAAATGATTCGCTTGAAGGAAAACGTATTTCTGTTCAGGGAGTCGGAAGTGTAGGAATGCATCTATTAGAATACCTTTCTAAAGAGAAAGCAAAACTTTTTGTTTCGGATTATAATGAAGGTCGTTTACATAGTGCGGCAAAAAAATATAAGGCGCATCCCATCGGGCTCGATGAAATTTATAATCTGGAAGTTGATATTTACTCACCTTGTGCAATGGGAGCTACGATAAACGATAATACGATTGATCGAATGCGATGCAAAATCATTGCTGGAGCCGCAAACAATCAACTGGATGATGAAGTATTGCATGGAAAAATGTTGGCCTCAAGAGGCATAATTTATGCACCAGACTTTCTGATCAACGCCGGTGGGCTAATCAATGTGGGCATTGACTATCTCGGAGGATGGAGTAAGGAGCGGGCTTACAGAAAAACAGAAAAGATTTACCAGACAACGATCGACATCCTTAATTTGGCAGAGAAGGAAGGAATTCATACACATGATGCAGCAATGAAACTGGCGAAAAAACGTATAAGTGATATAGCAGGTTTGAAATAACAATGTCGTTTGGGAAAAGCGCAAAAAATGTAAAATAGCTTTCAGTCAAATAATTAAGGAAAAGTTAGCGATATTTGCATCCCGAAATTAATTGCTTTAGAATAATTGTTCTTTGAAGAAAAATAAATGATAAATCGTAGGTCGCTTAGAATCAAAGCTTTTAAAAATCTGTACGCTTACGAAAGCTGCAAAGGAGCAAATATACTCCTGGGATCCGATATGATTGGTCAAAAATTTTCTCCGGATCTCAACTCCATGGAAATTGTTGATAAAGCGGAATTAAAAAGAAAAAAATTGCTCGCAGAGGAAGGATTTGGCAATCATTTCGATATCGAAAAAAGGGCAATATCTCCCGATCCTGAAGTAGAAAATGAAGTTACAGAAGCATTGGATTTTGTTAAAAAACAAAACCAAACCGATCTTAAAAGGCTATCGAAAGACGTGCTCGATGAAGCCTCCAATGTAACAAAGGATCATTTATCTATAATTGCTTTGCTTGAAGAATTGGCTTTTCAGAATAAGAAACTTGCTGATGAAAAGAAATCACGAACAACTATTTTAGGCGAAAAAGCTCAATCAAGTACAAATTTGTACGATAATAAAGTGATCACCAAACTGAAAGGTGCAGAGATCTATCAAAACCTGAAAAAAGACTATAAAATAAACTGGTCAAATCATAGTGACCAGATACGGGATTGGTACAAAGGGGTACTCAATAAAGATGAATCCTTCAGGGAATATATCAAAAAAGAAAGCACGAATTATGAGGAAGATTGGGTGATTCTCGATTATATTTGTCGAGGAGTCATTTTCAAAAATGATATTTTCACTAGTTTTTTTGAAGATATTGATTTGGATTGGTCTGAAAATAAACCAATTGTCAGAAGCCTTGTTTTAAAGACAATAAAATCGATAAAAGAGGAATCTGATGAGTTCCAAATCGCTGATATTTCGTATAACTGGGAAGATGATTCAGAGTACGTTATGGAGCTTTTCAAGGTTACTACAAAAGAAAATGACTATTTGGAAAGTTTACTGGTTGGAAAGTTAGAAAATTGGGATATCGAACGGGTTGCTATGACCGATAAAGTAATCTTAAAGATGGCATTGGCCGAATTAATTTATTTTCCGAGTATCCCAACCAAAGTGACGATCAATGAGTTTATTGAGATTTCGAAAACATTCAGTACGCCTAAAAGCAAAAAATTTGTTAATGGTATTTTGGATAAATTAACAGCCGATTTAATTGAACAAGGAATAATTAGGAAAAGCGGCAGAGGATTATTAGATAATAAATAAAAATGAATGACATGGGCAAAACAACAAATTCCACATTAGTGTTTCTTCTTGGTGCAATGACTGGAGCAATTCTTGGTATTTTGTATGCACCGGACAAGGGTTCAAACACAAGAGACAAGCTTTCATTTCTTTTAGATAAATATAAAAGAGAACTGGAAGAAGTTTTAGATCGATATATTGACGGAGATGACGGAACTCAAAGTATCGCAAAGGAAAAGGGTAAAAAGGTAATCAGCGAGGCCAAACTAAAAGCAGAAAGGTTACTTGAGGACGTTGATGAACTAATAGGACAAATAAAAGGAGCAAATAATTAAAAAAAGGTTTAAAAATGAGAGGTTTATATTTAAAAGCAATTCTTATAGTTTTTCTGCTTGGGGCAATTCAGGCATGTTCGAATAAAAAACAGGAGAACAACATAAAAAGCCTGGAGAAAAGAGTGGCTGCATTAGAAAACAAATCAGGAATTAAAGCTAGTGATGTTGTTGCTACTCCGACAGAGGAAGCAAGTAATTTCAGTGAGTTTTCTACCATGACATTTGAAAAAACAGAATATGATTTTGGTAGTGTGAAAGAAGGAGAAATTGTAGATTATACCTATAAATTTAAAAACACAGGAAACGCAATGCTGATCATCAGTAAAGCGACAGCAACCTGTGGATGTACTGTTCCAGAATGGCCCAAGGAGCCAATTAAGCCAGGTGATTCTGGAGAGATCAGGGTAAAATTTGACAGTAAAAACAGAAAAAATTTACAAACAAAATATGTGAATATCAATGCCAACACCAAGCCTGAAGTGACAAGGCTTAAATTATCTGGCAATGTTATTCCAGGTGAAGATTCAAACGGTTAATCAATTATATATTTTATGTTAGCATTATTATTACAAGCAGCTGGTGGATCAGCGATGACAGGAAATTTGGTACTCATAGGAGGTATTATTGTTATTTTTTATTTTTTTATGATTCGTCCTCAACAGAAAAAACAAAAAGATCAGAAAAAGTTTTTGGATGAAATTAAAAAGGGCGATATGGCTGTCACCATGGGAGGAATTCACGGGAAAATTGCTGCAATCGAAGACGATACAGTACTTTTGGATGTTGATAAAGGCACAAAAATAAAAATAGAGAAATCATCAATTTCCTTAGAAGCAAGTAAAAAATACGCAGATAAAAAGTAAATATGCGTTGATTGATTTCAGAAATATAGCTCATTTTCTTGCTGAATTCCTGGCTCCACTTAGAGGAGCTAATTGGAAAATAATTCTGCTATGTTTCGCGACAGCAGCCACTTTTTGGTTTTTCAATGCACTGAACAAAGTTTATACTACCAAAATCAACTACCCTATTCATTTAGTTTATAATAGGGATAGCCTGGTAGCGGTGAAAGATCCACCGGATGAAATTCCCATTAATGTGACCGGCGGTGGTTGGCAGTTACTCAAAAGAACAATATCTGTAAACATTGAACCGGTAGAGATTATGCCGGATAATCCAGTGCAAACACAGTATTTTACGGCAGTAAATCTTCTTCCTTTCTTTTCCGATCAGCTTGGTGATATAAATATAAATTACATTTCAACAGATACTATTTTTTTTAAAATAGAACCTTTTGCAGAAAAAAAGCTGGGAATCAAACTGGACTCTTCGAGTATTCAACTAAAGGAGAGTTATTATATCACATCAAAACTTAGTATCGAACCGGATTCTGCATATTTCAAAGGGCCAACTTCACTTATAAATAAATTACCTGAAGTTTTTATGGTTTCGTTGCCAGATAAGAATATCAGCAACAGTTACAATGAAGAACTAAGTCTTGATCTTTTTTCGCCCTCACTTATTAAGAAAAATCCGGAAGTAATTCATGTGAGTTTTGAAGTTGAAGAGTTTATTGAGCAAACTGCAGATCTCGACATTGGATTGGTAAATTTCCCCTATGATTCCTCTATTTATATTCAATCGTCAACCATCGGCACTTCCTTTAAAATTCAGAAAAGTTTTAGAAATAAAATTGCCTATTCAGATTTTTTAATGATTGCTGATTTGAACAATATGCTCACAAGCGATTCTACGATAAATCTGGAAGTATTGCGTTTACCGGAATATATTAAGGATTTTTCTTTTGAAGAAAACCCTGTAAAAGTGATTTATGCAAAATAGACTATTAATGATCGGCGTCACAGGAGGTATTGGCGCTGGAAAATCAATAGTATGCAAAATATTTGATGTTTTGGGGATTCCAGTGTACGATGCCGATAGTCGCGCAAAAATATTGATGGAATCCAATCGAAATGTCATTGATTCAATAAAAAAATATATTGGAGAGGAAGCGTACCTTCCAGGAGGGATTTTGAACAGGGCATATCTAGCAAATCATGTTTTCAAAGATGTCGAGATGCTGGAAACCATTAATGGCATCGTTCATCCTGCAGTTGCAAAAGACTTTGACAAATGGTCAAAATTCCATAGAGATAAGCCATATATTGTAAAGGAAGCAGCATTGTTGATTGAATCAGGTTCAGCAAAGGTGCTCGATTATATCATCAATGTGGTTGCACCTGTAGCCTTAAGAATAGAGCGAACACTTACCAGGGACACACATAGGACAATTGAGCAAGTTAAAGACATTATTTCCAATCAGTTAAGTGATGAAGAAAGGAGTGTAAAGTCTAATTTCATAATTACCAATGACGATTACACTTTGTTGATTCCGCAGGTCCTTAAAATTCATGACTTTTTGATTAATTCACATCATATTGGCTAATTATAGGTAAATTCGGTATTTTCGTTCTTCAATTACTTTTTAATCATGGAAGACGTAAAATCTTCTTATACCGAGGATCAAAAGCATCGAATTTTTGAAATTGAATTTCTCCCGCATATCGATGCCATGTATAATTTTGCCTATCGTATTACCTACGATGAAGATATGGCAAAGGATTTGTTGCAGGATACGTTCTACAAGGCATTCCGTT
>JAHEMV010000159.1 GCA_024643455.1 Cytophagales bacterium | reverse complement strand
ACATCCGCTTTTAGACTTCCCAAAGGTGTTTTTTCATCGCAGGATCGATCAGGAGTCGAACGTATTGTTACTAAATCTTTGAAATCAGCGACTGCAGATATAATTCCAGGGTATGTGTTTATGGCCAGTAAATCATATTTACTGTTTGCAAATTCAATTGGAAATGCTGGATTGGAAGTGATGTCGGTAAAACTTATTGATATGTCCTGATTTTCAGTAACGAGGATTTCAAATTGAACACTGAACAAAACAGTGCTGTCTGAAACCGAAACTGGCAATGCATCATTCGGATCCCAGGCAAAGCGCAGATGCCCAAAGTCAGTGTTGGTGGTCCCAAAATCATCTTCACCCAAATAGGCTATACCAAAATCAGATACACCAATAAACTTAAGAAGAGCAGGATTCCAGTTGAGAGAAGCCTGGCAGGCAATGATATCTGTAAAGCCATTTACTTTTACATTTATACTTAATACATCACTAATTTTACCTATTTCAGCAGGAATATAGAGATCAACAGGATTTTGTTGAGCAAAAGAAGTTGAAGTAAAAAAAATAAAAAGCGGTATTAAAAATGTAAATAAAGAACGAAGCATAAGACATCAGATTATTTGAGGCAAATATACAAGTATTGATGCAAGAAAAGCGACATAATGTAACCTTGATACAATGCAAATAGAATGTAATTAGGATAGAAAATCTGAATAATCGATGATTCAATAATAAAGAAAAAACCGGTCATCGACCGGTTTTTAGAATAAAGCATAACCAAAAAAGTAAATAGATTATTGTGACGATGAAAGTGTAGCTTCTTCAATAAAGCGCATTTCCTGCCAGCTATATTCAAAAACAGGACTTACCTTCACTTCGGGGGCTTGCACCTTATTATTCACTAAAACAGATTTTCGCATCACATTTGTCCTTACAAAGTCCTGCAATTCCCCATAACTCATTTCACCATTGGATATCTGCAATCCCTTCAATAAATAATAAGTGAAAATACCATGGGCTTTTTCCTTGTAAGGATGGGCAGATTGATCATCTGATGTTGCTGAAAAGACCACCAGGTTACCCATCACAAAAGGTGACTTCGGCTTGATGCGCACTCCTCTTGCGGCCACTAAACCTTGATTTCTCGCTCCACCGCTAAAACATGCATCGAGAAAGACCGTGACTCGTTGCGTGGTGTGTTCAGTGAGTTTATTGAAAACATCTTCAAGTTTTATAGCATAATCAAGGTTTGAGCTACCCACATCAACTGGAATCAGGTACGGCTCGTTGGTTTCTTCTTTTGGCAAACCATGCCCCGCATAGTAAAATATCAATTTTGCTTCTCCTTCAAACGCTTCGGCAATAGCGCTGAGTCGCGCTATGGATTGTTTCATTTGTCCAGCAGTAGCATTAGTCAAGAGTGAAATGTTTTCTTCAGGAACACCCAGGGTATTGATTAGATATTTCTTAAATATTTTAGCGTCTATTGCTGCGAAATCTACATTGGAACTGGTATTCAACTCCATTTGAAAAGAGCTGTAATCCTCATTGCCAATCACCAGGGCAAATGTTTTTTTATTGTTCATATTCGTTATGGGAATATTCACATCGACATCCGATTGCCCAATAATAGTTAACGTAGTTTCGGGAAAGCCATTTGGTGTACTTATTTGGGGAAATGTATATGAAATATCATTGAAATCCATATCAATTGTTGGATTTGCTGTTAATTGAAAATCCTGAGAAGCATTATAAAAGAATTCAAGACCTTTATATTTAGCTTCCAGCGAAGTAATTAAAAACTCATCTCCGGAAATGGTATAAGAAGGATTTCCTAGCCATACTTCGTTCCAATTGTCTCTAACCTCTTTGGCATATTCTAGGGGAACTGGAAGCATTATACTTTTGGCTCCCGGGATGAAGACATGGAATTTTTCAAAATCTGCTTCGTATAACCCAATAGTAGCCTGATCATATTTTACCTGTCGTTTTGCTAATGAAACCATCGCTTGCTGCGAAAACTCTTGTATCTGTGCGGTTCTGTTTTCTTCAGAAACACGCGCAAGATAGGATGACGTTTTTTCAAATTCACCCTTCAATTGCCAATCGGCATACATGGTTTTTACGAAATCCTGAACCAGTTCCTCAAGTGAAACAGCTTTGGTATATCTTCCTAAACCGCTAAAAGTGGGTGCCATTACCCAATCACCATTTTTGTCTATCACGCCAAATTGTCCACCGGATTTTACTACTGCCAGGTTATTGGAAAATGGAAATGCTACATCAAAGCGACTTTCTATTACCTGGAGGCCTGTTTTATTTATGTATCCCCATCTTCCATTTTGCTTGACTGCTGCAAGACCATCGATAAAGTAATTGGCATCGTCAAATTCAGCTGGTATGACAAGACTTCCTCTTTGATCTATGAAACCATATTTTGCTTCTTTTTTGACTAAAGCTAAACCTTCAGAAAAAGAATATGCTTCAGCATAGTCATGTTTGATCAGCCAGTTTCCATTGCGTTCAATATATCCTTGATATTGATTATAATTGACATAGGCCAGGCCTTCGGAAAAAGGAAGAGCCCTGTCAAAACCATTATTGAGAATTCTGTCCCCATTTTTATTGATGAATACAAAACCATCTTCATCTTTAATTAATGCAATACCATCAGAAAATGAGCTTACAACACTCAATTTGGGTTCAAAGATCCAACTGCCTTTTTTATTAATGTATCCCCACTTATTATTTTTCATTACACAAGCCAAACCCTCACTAAAAGGTTTTGCATCGCGGTAAGTCGGTTGTATCACCCATTCACCACTTCGATCTATATAGCCCCAGTTACCATAAAACTGAACTGCTGCCAGGCCTTCAGTAAAATAGAATACTTCTTCAAATTTTGAGGAAATAATCCATTCTCCGCTTTTATTAATAAATCCCCATTTCCCATATTTTTTTGCAGGCATCAAATATTGTGATTCCTGAGCAAATCCATTGAAAACATGGAGGATCAAGAATATAAAAATGCCAGTCAGGATCTTTTTCATGGCTTTATGTTTCTAATCTAAATTGTAGTAAACCAAATCGATCATTTTACAATTTTCAGATTTAGTTGTCTGTAAAAAAATTGTGTATTATTGATTCTATTGTTTTCCAACCAGGCGATGAGCGATGAACCATCTAGCGAATTTGGCATCTCAACATTTTTTTCATCAGCCAAGTCAGCTGAAAACAAACTTGGTTTTATGTATTCCTCAGTTGAAAATACAATGTAAAGGCGGACGAACTCTTCATCTTCTTTAGTAGTCATGATGAGTTCATCAATCAAATGCCTGGAAAATCCATCGAAATAATCATTATCTCCATATGGTGAGAAAAATATATATTCCTTATCTGTGGTTACCGGAACAGCATTGTTGTATTGAAGAGGCATATTTTTATACGGCAATAGCCTGTATGCCTCATCATTTTCCACCACATAAATAGATAAAAATCCATCCAGTGGACTTTTAAAGTGAACATACATGGGATCACCATTTTCAAAGATGGAAGTTTTGCAAGCATCTTTTTTGCAGTTAGCAGTGAAAAAATTTAATTCGATATCCGGCTCAGTCAGTTCCCGTACTTTGCCTTCTATTTTGAGGCTCATCCAGAGTTCATGTTTATTTCTTCTGCCTTCTTTGGAAGTTCTCATTTCCTCTTTGAATTCTTCACTCGTGGTACTTAACCACTCACCCTGAATAATGCTGGTTCCAAATATCCTAAATTGGGTATTGCCATCATCAACATCGACAAATGATTCCTGGGTCACATACGTACCGTATTCCCGCTCAATGGCATTAATGATCGCATGATGGCGCAGTTTGTCCTTCAGTTCATCCTGACTCATGTCTTCTTCAAGTTTGAAAAGTGCCATGCCAGAAGCATTTCTGATTTTCTGGGCATGCACACTTTCCAGACTTAGCAGTATGATTATCGATATGAAAACAAACTGTTTCATTGAAGATAAAGGGTTAAAAATCCATGAGTTTGTCCAACTTCTCATGAAGAATTTCTGTCTCTTCTTCAAGCTTTTTTCGGATAGCTTTTTTGGCCACTTCCTGGGCGAGTTCATTGTTGTATCCTACCCGTACGGATGACTCCACGTTTTTGTCGATTTTTCTGTAGATTTCAAAAAGGAAAATCACCCGACCAATTTCCTGGGCAATGATGTTTTTCGATGCCGCGACTGTTTTGGTAACAGAAGCTGCTTCTTCATTGTTGAGCTGGTTGTTTGCGATGCTGTTTTCAATTAGCGCAGCTACATTGGTTTGTACCAGGCCGGCAAGTTCCAACTTGGCAAGTTCAGTTGCCTGAAGTTTTGCAGCGGATTGCGTTTCTGCTACGGAATTTCCTGTTGCAACAATGTACAATGGATATCCATGTTCATCTTCTTTATATTGAAGTTCCCAGGATTTTTCTACTTGTTTGTCCATTGGTAAAGCACCAGGAGCTACATACCAACCTTTCTTGGTGAATCTTTTGGCTTCTTTTCGGGCATCTTTATATGCCTTTTTTTTCATTTCTTTTTTAGCCTGCTTATCAGGCTTGGCCGCAAATGACTCCATCGAAGGAGCAATACATGCTAATGCAATCAAAAGTGTAAAAACTAACTTAAACGTTTTCATGGTATATTTTATTTTGTTTGGCCTTATGAAAACAATTACTTTGCCAAAATTAGATTTCAAAAAATAGCAAGAAGCTCATTATTGTATTTTTAGAAGCATAACATGGATTTTATGAATATTTTAAAAGCTTATATTTCATTTTTCCAGTACAAAATTTTATTATAAAAAAGTCATTCAACTTTTAAAAGGCACTTATATCATAGATTAATTGACTTATCAAACAATAATTATCTTCAAAAAGTATACATTTGAGTTTATGGTTGGTTCAAAATTGAAAGTAATTTTCAAGCATATAGAAATCCAATCCTATTAGACAGAAAATCATAATTACATTAGAAACCCAATAAATAATTAATAATGAAATCAATGAAATATTCCATTTTAGGCATACTCGTTTTTGCCTTACTCATCCAGGCTTGCTCAGGTTTGAAAACAGAAGAGCAAAAATTACCTACACCTGATCCGGATAATGCCGGATTAAAACTTCCTGAAAAATTTGGAGCAATTGTATCTGTAGATAATGTTGGAAAAGCCAGACATATGGCTGTAAATGACAACGGAGATCTCTACGTGAAACTAAGAGTAGCGCAAGGAGAAACAGGAATTCTTGCTTTTCGGGATAATGATGGTAATGGAATTATGGATGAACATAAAGGTTTTATGCCCTATGGTGGCACAGGAATCGGTTTTCATAATGGTTATTTATATTGTTCATCCGATTCCAATATTTATCGGTATAAACTCAATCCGGGCGAGCTTGCCCCTTCCGCTGAGATCGAACTAATAGCAACTGGCTTCCCAAAACAAGGACCGCATGCAACCAAGCCGATGACTTTCGATAATGAAGGACATATGTACGTGACGGTTGGTGCCCCGGTAAATGCTGGTGAAGAAAATGCATTTTCTGTGGAATCACCTGGAATTGATCCCACACCTTATACCGAAAGACAAGCTGGAATCTGGCAATTCGATGCAAATAAACCTGATCAAACACAGGATGAGGCCTATCATTACGCCATCGGAGTGCGCAACGCCCTGGCTTTGGACTGGAATTACGAAACCAATTCGCTTTACGCTGTCAATCATGGACGTGACCAGTTACAAGGTTTTTGGCCAAAAGTGTACACACTGGAGCAAAATGCCGATCTTCCTGGCGAACAATTTATCAAAGTCAATAAAGATCAGGACTATGGTTGGCCTTATTGCTACTACGATGCTGCACAAGGAAAACAAATTCAGAGTCCTGAATTTGGAGGAGATGGCATGAAGACAGAACGATGTGAAGGAATAGAAGCCCCACTTTTGTCTTTACCAGCACATACTGCACCCAATGATTTGATTTTTTATACAGGTGATATGTTTCCTGCCAGATATAAGAATGGTGCATTTGTAGCATTACATGGATCCTGGAACAGAGCACCATATCCGCAAATGGGTTATTCAGTTGTTTTCTTACCCTTTAAAGACGGAAAACCAACTGGTGAAGTGGAAGAATTTGCAACTGGATTTGCTGGAAAAGAAGAAGTGGCTGCACCCAATGAAGCTTTGTATAGACCGACCGGACTTGCCCAGGGAACCGATGGGTCGCTCTTTGTAAGTGATGATGTAAAAGGGCGCATTTGGAGGATTTATTATTATAAATAGGCATTTTCCCAGAACAAGTATTTTGATGCTATTCTGGGAAATTTTTTATTTTATTGGTTTCAATTCTACGCTGGATTGTCGTGTTATTTTCATGACTTCCCTTATATTAGAAGTTTGACCTTAAACCAAATCAAGATATGAGCAAACTTATTATAAACAGCCATGCCGAATTTGAGCAGTACATCGGCAAAGAATTAGGCGTTTCCGATTATATGACCATCACCCAGGAAAGGATTAATAAATTTGCTGACGCTACAGATGACCATCAGTGGATCCATACTGATCCGGAACGTGCAAAAACGGAAGGGAACTTTGGCACCACCATAGCGCATGGATATTTGAACATTTCCATATCTCCGTACTTATGGAAGCAAATCGCAGAAATCCGGAATATCGATATGATGATCAACTATGGCATGGAAGATTTGAAGTTTAACCAACCGGTGTTGGTCAATAGTGATGTGCGCTTAAAAGCTACACTACAAGGATTAGTAAATCTCAGGGGAATATCTAAATGTCATTTGAAAGTTGACCTGGAAATCAAGGGGAATAAAAAACCAGCGTTTTCAGGAATTCTAGTATTTCTATATTATTTCAATAACAATAAATAGAATTCGCCACGGGCATTGACCTATTTGATAACCATGAAAATATTATCAACCAACCTGGGATCGGAAAAAACAATTAATTGGAAGAGAAAAAAGCTAACCACCGGTATTTTTAAGTTACCGGTAAATGGATCCATGTTTCTCGGATCTCGAGGAGTAGAAGGTGACCACATCCATAATTTGAAAGTGCATGGAGGACTGGATAAGGCATGTTATGGTTACGGCACCAATTATTATCCCTATTGGAAAGCACTGTATCCAGATTTAGAATGGACCTATGGTATGTTTGGAGAAAACCTCACAATTTCTGATTTGGATGAAGCGGAAATAAAAATTGGTGATATATATAAAATAGGCGAATCAATTGTTCAGGTTTCACAACCCAGACAACCATGTCTAAAATTTGCTGCCAAATTTGGATCGACCGATGCAATCTCTCAATTTATCGATTTTGAACATCCTGGAGTTTATTTCCGGGTGATTCAGGAGGGAAAGGTAAAGCCGGGTGATGAATTCAATCTTGACCTTCGCAATCAAAAGGCATTATCTGTAAAACAAATTTTTCAGTTACTCTATTCAAAAAGGGAAGTAGTAAATACTGCCATGGCCGAAGAAGCATTATTTGATTCCAATCTGTCTTCCAGTGCAAAAGATGAGATCCGAAGGCAATGGAAGGTGTGGTAAATAGTTAAAAACCAATACTTTTTATTCCAGGTTTTCCCATAACTAAGCGTATTTCCAATCAATTTTTCAGCGCGAATAATGCAAAAACTATCCTAATTTCAAAATATATTCGATTCGTATATTACTGATATACAATAGCTTAAACAAAACATTTCTTTTTTGGCATAGTACTTGATTAATTCTAATCGAATTTAAAATTAAGCGTCATGAAAAAGATAAGAAACATTGGATTTGCATTAGGATTGGTAATCTTAATAAGTGCAAACAGCAACGCTCAATATTATTACACTTCTTTTGGATATGCCAACAGTTGGAATGTACCCAGCTACGTTGAGTATTCTATTTACAATAATTATTATGGATATGATATTGCCCATGTACAGCGATACGCACATCCTGGCTATACTAATTATAATGTCCTTCTGCACCGAAATGGTGTATTCGTAGAAGTTCGATATAATCGCTATGGAAATATTTATAAGACCATTAGATATAATCATTATCCATTGATGGCGCATGTATGTACATATCAGTGTGGGTATCATCACAACTATTACACTACGTATTATCCAACATACCATCATACCAAAGTGGTTTATGTAAATTCAAATCATGGAAATCATCATAATAACCATCAGAGTAATTATTACACGAATGTTTATGTTGATAATAATAATCATGGCAAGAACAATGGAAACCACCATAATCAGAATTATGGAAATAGTAATCAAAAGCCAAAGCAAGCAACAATGGTAAATCAAACGCAAAGAACAAGTACAGAAATAAGGAAGCCTCAACAGACAAGTAGTAACACAAGAACGAGTCGAAGTACAACAAGTGCAACGATAAACCGAAGTGGACGCGGTACTCGGGAATAATAAAAAAACCGACTTTTTAGAAAGTTTTGATTTGTGGGTTTGACAGAAAAAGGGCACCGTTAGGTGCCCTTTTTTAATGTAGATTTTTTGAAATCTATTACTCTTTTAATTTCAGCATTTCACTTGCAGCAAGCAAATAAGCTCCAGTTCCATACACTTCCCAGCTGTCGGCAGAGAAGTTTCTTTTTGGGTCGGCCCCAATCGGTTGTACCCAACCCATCATACCACTTTTTTGCTGACAGGCCATCAAACCATTAAATGCTTTCATGGCAGCTGGCAGGTATTCACTTTTATCCAATAATCCGTTGTTGATTCCCCACAGGAAAGCAAATGTATCAAAGCCTGTACCACTTACTTCACCGTGAGGATAGGCATCCGGATCGAGCAGACTTGATCTCCACAATCCATCTTCTGGCTGAAGAGATTTTAACTTAGCCGCCATGGTTTTAAATAGATCTTCATAAAACGCACGATTTTCATAGTCAGCAGGCATTTTCTGGAGCAGTAAAGCAAGACCTCCAATCACCCATCCATTTCCACGGCTCCAGAATATTTTTTTACCGTTGCTCTCTTTCAAATACTCCTGGTCGCCTTCCCACAGATACCGCATGTCTCTGGCAAATAAATGTTCCTCCTGACTGAATAGCAAGTCATAACATTCTTTATACATTTTGTCGTTTGCCTTCAGGTATTTGTCATCTCCAGACATAGCTGCATAGTGAACAAAAACTGGAGGGCCCATAAACAAGGCATCACACCACCACCAGTAAATTGGTTTGATAGGATCCTTCCAATCGTAATCTTCGGACTTTACCCGGTCCAAAACCGTAACCGTTGGCTTCAGGTTTGCACTTGCTACTCCTTCGTCTTTCAGATATAAATAGGATTGGCATATGGCAATATCATCTGCATGGAACCATCTATCTTTTGGCATCCAGTTGAGACTTTCGGCCATGGATTTCAGTCCATTTAAATAGGCTTTATTTCCAGTAGATTGATATGCTTTGGTGACGCCCATATAATAAGCAGCGTTTGTCCAGTCATTTGGTTCATGGTTTGGATTATTTTGTTGCCATTTGAAAGCCTTAAGCATGGATTTTTCGATTGCTTTGTCAGTTGGTTTTTGCGCAAAAAGATGTCCACTATAGGAGCACAGCAAAATGGCGAAAAAGATTACGATTTGTTTTTTCATGATCGTCTATTGAATTTTCTTTTGAAATAAATTGGGATAAAAAACCCGGATTACATAAGAAAGGTTTAACCTAATTTTTTCTAAACAAAAATATAAAGTAAGAGTCAAACACAGCTGGTTGAATCACATTCTTTTCTAGGACTTTTTGAATTACTCAGATCAATTATGCTTCCT
>JAHEMV010000658.1 GCA_024643455.1 Cytophagales bacterium | reverse complement strand
CTGAAAGAAATGTAATTACTATCCATGATATTACCATTTCAAAAATATTCGACTGGTTCAAGGGAGATTTTACAAAAAACGGGTCTTTAATTGATTTTCTAAATCAGTATTCAAAAGTTAAAATAGAGCAAGTTGCCGGAGTTTCTTATTTAGATTACAATTGGATGCTCAACGAAAACCCAATAGTTAAGCGGTAACTTCAGTCATTTCTTCAAACATTAATTGAAGTTTTTGAAGACTTTCCGGCGAACCTACAACAGTCACAATATCCTTTTTCCTAAGCCTGGTATAGCCATGAGAAATGATGGATTGTCCTTTCCGTTTTACAGACAAAATAATAACATCTGAAGGAAGTCTAAGATTTCGCAACGCCATGCCATGAAGTGAATTATCTCTGACTACCAAGTCTATTGTACTTTGTCCTTCCTCGGTACCCAACAACATTGATGCTGCTACAGGTGAGCGTACGAAATTATCAAGGAGACTTACCATGGCGGTACTAGGATCAACAACCAGACACCCCAGTTCATGGAATTTCTTGAAATTATCCCGATTATTAAGCCGGACGATTATACTTTTTGTGCCAATAAACTCATAGATCAATTCACAAATTTTATAGTTTTCCTCATCGGACAACATGAGTATCGCCGAATCAATTTTTTTTGCGTTCAGTCTGTCCAGTGCATTAATATCCAGTTTTTCGATGTTTTTAATGTCAATACTGGAAGGATATTCAGTATCCTCTGGTTTTTTTAGTGTGGCGATGGTAACTTCCCAATCATGTTTTTTCAGTAGCCTGGCTAAAGCCAGAGATTGGTCTTCAAGACCAAAAATAATTGCATCCTGAATTCCATCAAACCCAGGTATGTTGGCCCGTTTATGACTTTCACCTACCTTATTTAAAGCCCATTTAAACAAGGGCGGACCTGCAAATTGATTCAGCACAATTACAGCGATTACAATAGCAGCAAATTCTTCTCCCCATAATGGAAATTCCGAAGAAACTTCTATGGCTAAGCCTAGACCAACTCCAGCCTGGGTTACGTAAGGCATCCATCCGAATTTTCGATGCTTTGGATCGTCTTTGGCAATGGTTGCACCTACATAGGCCCCAATAATAATTGAAATCAAGCGTACAAAAAACAAGATCAATGCAATGAACCAGACCTTAACTAATACTTCCAGGGAAACCATTAAGCCGGTGAGCGTGAAAAATGCCATATAAATATAAGGTCCGAGTCTGTGAATGATAAACTGGAATTCAGGCCTGAATTTGCTGTAATTGGTCACCATATAACTCGCGATGATACAGATAAGCAAAGGCTCAAAAAATACCTCAAAACCCAACCAATGTTCACTTTGCTCCTGAACTACATGTGAAAATGCAAATACGCCAAAACCCAGAACAAGTAAAATCACTGCCTTGATTTGCGAACTAATGGAGACGGATAGGACCAAATCAAGGATCTTACCCAGCATAATGCCAAGAATAAGTGAAAACCCCAATTCAAAAAGAAGCACCCCAAATAGCCTCAGGTCAAAAGGAAGATCGGAAACCAGGCTTCTGGAAATGGATACACATAAAGCAAATAAAATAATAACGAGAACATCTTTTATTACCGTTACACCCATCACTGTTTGCGTAAAAGGTCCTTTTGCCCGTAATTCATGAATGATGGCAATGGCAGATGAAGGAGACCTTGCAACAAAAATAGCTGCCATAAGAATCGAAACTGCAATCTTACTTTTCTTTGTCATTTCATCCATAAATGGTATAGCGGATGCCAGCGCATAGATGACAATGGCACTCAAAACAAAAGTGACGATGAGTTGCCCAAAAGTATTCGAAGCAATGCTTTTTAGTCTATTTCTTAAATCCTTTATATATAGCTCAGACCCCGCAGCAAATGCGATGTAGGCTAATGAATAGTCATTTATAAAAAGGATGTGCTTAATGGCTTCTTTTGGGATGAGATTCAACACATAGGGCCCGGCAAGTACTCCTGTGACAATAAAACCTGTAATTAAAGGGAGCTTAATTTTTTGGAAAAACTTTGAAAAGTAATTCGTTGCAAATAAAATCCAAATAAATCCGAGGAAGTAGAGTAATACATCTTTTATTTCTTGCATTCAGTAAAAATATTAGTCCTTTCCTAAATTATTTTTTCAATTGAGGATTTTACAGAGGATCAAATTAGCAAATATTATATAATATCCCAGCCCTAACCCAGTATAGGTTTGGAATAAATCAAAATCAATATTTAATCTAGGAAATAGAGAAAAGATATTTAATGCTTAATTACTGTCAATCACACTACCTGTTCCGGTTATCACAGAATTGACAACGGGAGCACCCTTGTAATACACGCTACCCTGGCCTGCGATGGTTACATTTAACAATGAATTTGCTGTGACATATCCATCACCTACACCTGCAAGTTGAATGAATGTATTTTCGGTCTCCAGTAAATAGGCATTTATTTCGTAAGTCCCAGCACAAGTAATTTCGTGTTTTTTAACAACTCCTTTGTATACCACATCACCTGTTCCGGATATAGTTGTTGATAGGGTGTCTGCATTAACATTAACATCAATTTTTCCTACTCCAAATAATTCTATCGAGATATTATCTGCATTAATCAGACCGACACTTTTTAAGTCTCCAACG
>JAHEMV010000657.1 GCA_024643455.1 Cytophagales bacterium | reverse complement strand
CATAAAAAATAATACCCAGTTTGTTTATGGTTTTGAAAATCATGAGAAGCCTATTTTTATTATTTGAGTATCTCCAGCAATTGTAACCTTACCTTATCGTAATCATCTCCTTTTTGAGACCATGCTACCGGATCCGTCATCTCAACTTCGCTCATCGCTTTTACTACAATTTTCCTGGCATAATCTTTAGCTTTTTCCTTACCGACTTTTTGTTCTACCAACCATAAAAGTTCATAGTCCTGTTGACCTCGTCGTATATTTTTCAGCCTTATTGAAGGCATTGCCAAGTTCAATCCACGATCTTCTTCCGGTTGATGAGGCATCCGCCCCGGGTAAAAAAGAACTCCATCACCGTTGCCCCAATCCATTTGCCAATTAATAAAAGTAAGTGGTTCATTAAAGATTCTTTGTCTTAATCTGCCTTTGGGCCCCTGTCCGTTATGGGTCCAATGTGTACTTTCCCAAATGAGCCATGTATTAATGTCATATAAATATTTAATCCACCCATTAACGCGCATATCCACGGCTGCCCCTTCTAGGATAAATGATCCATATCTTGGTCTGTTTCCATTGTAAAACCAGTACTCTTTACCAATTTTTCTTAATTCTTCCAATCTATCTAATTCAGGCCCGTCAAAAGCATTCCAAATATCAATGGCATCTTTAATTTCTTCTGTATATTCTCTGGTAAGTTGAATAGGCATTTTATGACCTGGACCGGGATTGGATTTTACCCAATCAGCTCGTTCGCGGATCCATGGAAACTGTACAGGCCCAGGCTCATCGATCAGGTAAAGAAAGTATTTTGTATCTGGTGCCTCTTTTTCAAACCAACTTACCCATTTATCAGATTCATTCTGCACACTTTCTTTTGAATTTCCGAGAACTCTTGCTCCATACATTCCTATTGGAAAAATTTTTTCTCCTGAGTTTTGTCCCGGTCCATGATATCCATTTTTCGGCAGAAACGCCGTGCCATTTAAATATGGTTTATATTCATTCAAAAGTGTTTCATCAAAGGGTGATCCATGTGCTTCATATCCGCCTGCAAGATCGATGCGATGTCTATGGCCTTCAGCTTTCATCATGTCTGTAATCTCTGCAGACGACATATCGGTAAAATAATTCTTGAGTTCGTTGATACCTGAATTATGTACCCAAACATTGGAATGGTTTTCATCTGGCATGAAAGCATCGACAAGTTCAAGATAAACAGGTATATTTTTTTTAAGGTGTCCGTCCGCCCATATAGAAACAGTTGATTCATAATTGCCAGAAGGCAATTCTTTGTCGCGTGGCAAATAAAGGTCAATCCAGAACCCTTGATTTTGTGCTGCGGACCGTGGTGTGATGTTAAGCTCATTCTGATGCCTCCACTCAGTCTCCTTCGTCGGTGGAACCATTACCGGAAATCCTCCCATTCCAGAGCGCGCATTCGAAGGAATCAATGCGTCAGGGATCCAACCTATCATCGCTTCTGGAGCACTTTTTCCAGATCCATAAAACCAATTTGGTTGCGTTGGCCTGGTAACATGCAAATAATGTTGCGAAAAGATTTCGATATACCCCCTTTCTCCATACTTTATGCTGCCGGAACCATCCATCACCTTGCCTGTATTCTTATGTACAAGTGGCGACATCGAAATTTCCAACGCTTCAACTCCCGTACTGTCCAGTTCAACAATGATTTGAAAACCAAGCACTTCATTATAGATTCCACTCAGCTGAATCTTCTCACCATCCCAGATACTATTCCCTGCTTTTCCCGGATGATGAATATTATATTTGAATATTTTTTCTCCATCACCTATTGCCCAGATATCATTCACATCGGCCAGAGAAATAATATTTGTTGCAAACAAGAAAGGAAAAAGCGCGAAAAGGGTTTTTATCTCATTCTGTAACAGAACATTTAGAAACTTTTTTATATGCCTCATATTATTAAAATTTATGTATTGCAGAAATGCCCATTAAAATAATAAATAGTTAATTCCAACTATTGGCCTATTCTTCCATGCCGCAGGAATCAGTTTGTGAGCTGGTCGATAAGAATCTATATAATGATTCCATCCTTATCCTTCTTGAAGGTAATTTCTTCATTTTCGCAATTGGGCGAGCGCAAATTGAGACCTTTATCAACCAGCCATTTTGGAATTCTAACTTCGTACTCGTCAATTAAATTCAGCATGATCCTAAATTCAAATGTTTCACCATTCTTAAAGGCTATGGCAAATGGCAGTTTTTTTCTTTCGTTTCCATTACAAACATGTAGGGTAGCCAAATATCAGGTAAAGGAATCCGAAATCATTATTAAGTTTTTTTCAACTAATCTCCTTATAGGGATGACAAACAATATCACTAAAAAGAACACTAATAATTGACCTTATAAAATAGCCAATGGATAAATAACATCCACTGGCCATTTTAATTACTTAATATCAAATTACTTAACACCCAAGTTATTCAGGAGTGCTATACCCTGGATTCTGAGTCAATAATTCATTTAGCCTTAAATCTGTTTGAGGGATAGGCCATAAATAGTCATTTTGATCACAATTTGCTTTAATATCTGTCCTATCAAACCAAACATCACAAAGTATCTCTTTCCTGATAAGGTCGAACCATCGATCGTACTCAAAGAATAACTCCAGACTCCTTTCATTAATCAC
>JAHEMV010000656.1 GCA_024643455.1 Cytophagales bacterium | reverse complement strand
TAATGATTCCATATCATTTGACGATCTGAGCTCACAAGTGTCTTAGTAAAATACGTAATCGCATTACAATGTCCTACCACACCTTTATCCTTTCGTTTTCTGGTCTATAATTCTTATCCCCCAGCTGAACGCTATAAGCCTCATAGAATGGTGTAAAATTCATCAGCGGCCCATTCACGCGCCATATAGCCGGTGAATGGGGATTTGTGTTCACGTAAGTGCGCAAAAACTCATCACGTGTTTTAACTCTCCAGATTCGAGCAATAGAATAAAAGAAACGCTGATCAGGTGTAAGTCCGTCAATTCGTGTAGTATCCTGGCCCTGTGGTGTCATTTTAAATGCCTCATATGCAATAGCAATACCACCGTTGTCAGCCGTATTTTCACCAACTGTCAGAGCGCCCTGGATCGGAAGGCTGTCTAACACGGTAAATGTATTATACCGGTCAATCACCAAATCGGTTTTGGCCTTGAATTTATGATAATCTTCCTCAGTCCACCAGTTTTTTACATTGCCTTCCTTATCAAACTGTGCCCCCTGGTCATCAAAAGCGTGCGTCATTTCATGTCCGATCACCATGCCGATCCCACCATAATTTATAGCATCATCCGCATAAAAATCAAAATATGGATATTGCAAAATTCCGGCAGGAAATACAATTTCATTTTGTGACGGATTGTAGTAGGCCGTAACTGTTGACGGGGTTGTAAACCACTCCTCTTTGTTTGGGGCTTTATTTAATTGTGCCAGTTTATATTGATATTCATTTCGTCTCAAAGCCACTACATTTTCAAAATATTTGTCCTTCTCCATACTGACATCATATTCCCTCCAAACATCAGGGTAGCCAATCTTTTTGGTAATGGCATGCAGTTTTTCTTTTGCCTTGAGTTTGGTGCTGTCACTCATCCAATCCAGTTGATGAATTCGTTTCTCGAAAGCCTTTTCAAAATTATTTACCAGATCCAAAGCCCGTTTTTTTGCATCTTCATTAAAATATTTTTTTACGTATAACTGACTGAGTGCAAAGCCCAGTTGTCGGTCTGTCTGTTGAACCATTAGTTGTGCGCGTGGTTTTTGTGTTGACTGACCTGACAAAACCTTACTATACTCAAAAGAAGCATTTTCGAATGGCTTACTTAAGATATCTGCATATGTTGCTAAGCAGCTGGCTTTTAGATAGATTTTCCAATCCGCTATGGAAACAGCCCTAAGCATAGAGTTTAGTTTATTATAATAAGCAGGTTGCTTCATATCTACAGAATCGGCGCCTACTTCTAAATTTTCCAGCAACTTAGTCCAACCTATGTTTGACTGATCTTTATCAATATCCAAGACCGACTTCATGTGGTAATTGGCCTTTACGTCTCGACGCTCGATTCGTGTTTTATGAGATTCGGCAAGTTGTTTTTCAATTTCAAATGCAATCCGTGCACTTTTTAAAGCTTCCTCAGCATCTGATCCCGTTAACTCAAAAAGTGTTTTGAGGTATTTCAGATATGCCTGTTGAACGACGAGAGTGGATGAATCCGTTTTAAAATAATAATCACGGTCAGGCAAGCCTAATCCGGCCTGGCTAAAATGAGCGATATTGATGCTGCTGTTTTTCTGATCCGGAGAAATGCCCAGGTTGATAATGGAATAATCACCGACCTTAAGTTCCAATGCGACAAAATGCATGAGGTTGGAAAAGTTATCTATGGCATTTATTTGATCGAGAATTGGTTTTATCGGTTCAAAGCCTCGCTTGTTGATGCCAACGGTATCCATACCGGAACCATAAAAATTTCCTATCTTTTGCTCGATACTTCCCTCTGGGTATTCACCGACAGATACCTCTTCCAATATATTTTGCAGCAGAATTTTTTGCGGGATGTTTAAGAACATATATGAACCTACACCAACCTGATCATCGGCAATTTTAGCAGTATCGTACCAGGTACCGTTTACGTATCTGAAGAAATTGTCACCTGGTTTTACTGATGAATCAATACCGGCTAAATCGATAAATTTCCGTTCCGGGGTATTTTCTTTGCTGCACGCGATCAATCCATAGATAATTATTAATGCGTAAAAAAGCCTTTTCATAAACTTGATTTATTTTTAAATAATTTGAAAAATTTAAAGGTATGAAAATATTGTAATTCCTCAAGAAGCCAAAAGTTGTCTATATAAGTTGTTTTTGCCTCTTTCCTGTTGCATCACTTTTTATTAATTTAATTATAACTTCAGTAAGAATAAATCCTTGTACTGTATACCTATAAAGGTGCGAAAAAATTATAAGGCATCAACTCTACTTGCAAGAATAATGTGACCTATGGGATTAATTTAGTAAGTATATCCCGTAGAAATATGCAATAATTTGAAAGGATGAAATGGGTTGTCCTTTAAAAAGGACAACCCCAAACAGAAAGGGCTAAAATTATATTTATTGTTGCTTTATGATTTTAAAGTTTCTAAGATTTTTACCTTGCCTCACAATAACCAGATACAATCCTGATTTCAATTCATAACCAAAACTTAATTGCTGTTTTTCAGAAGTTTCAAGGTTTGAGATCAAATGACCATCGGTATCAAAAACTGACATAATAACATTTTCGTTTGACAAAGAATTTATGTTAAGATTGAAACTACTTGAACTCGGATTTGGCCAAACTTGGGTTTTAAAGCT
>JAHEMV010000158.1 GCA_024643455.1 Cytophagales bacterium | reverse complement strand
TCTAGACACGAATATCCAACCATCTTCGCCTTCATAGCGGATGCCATTGGGGAAACCACCACTCGTAAATACTGTGATTCCATTTTCATATTCTTGTTTTACCATGAAATCTCCATGAACATTCCACAAACCACTTTTTGGAAATTGTGCTACAGCCTCTACGGAAATCGGACCGGTAAATTCCGTGTCCATACCCCAGGCAGCAGAATCATAATGATGTTGTCCCCAACCTGTGATCATACCGGCGCCAAACTGCTCGCGTCTCAACCAGCCTGGTCTTCCATAACCTGCCTGTGGATGTACACCAATCTCAGTATAGGGAACCTCAGGAGTAGATCCAAGCCACATGTTGTAGTTGAAGTTTTTTGGTACAGGCATTTCTTCAGCTTCCGGGCCAGATGGATCTCCTGGCAAGCCGATTTTTACTGTATGAATTTTTCCAATACGTCCATTGCGAACAAGTTCTGCCGCAATTCGAAACTGTGGTGAAGATCGCTGCTGCGTCCCGACCTGTAAAATAACACCTTGTCTGTGTACAAGATCGCTAAGGGCTCTGCCCTCCGTCACAGTTAGTGAGGTTGGTTTTTGAAGATAAATATCTTTCCCTGCCAGCGCAGCTTCCATAGCTGGTTGTGAGTGCCAATGGTCTGGTGTGCTTATCATAACTGCATCAATATCCTTGTCCAGAAGCATTTGTTTATAATCGTCATACATCTTTACTTCAACAGCTTCTTTGCTTCCGGTCTTTTTGGTATAATATTCTTCGACCAGCTTTTTCCCATCCTGCATGCGATTGCTATCCAGATCGGATACAGCAATGATTCTACATGAATCATGTTGCATGGCTCCCGGCATATCATGATCCCTGGCAATTCGACCACATCCTATTTGTCCGACATTTATTTTATTGCTTGGTGCATTTTTACCAAAGACAGATGAAGGCACAATGGTTGGCACAGCGAATACCGCGGAGGCTCCCAGGATCGATGATTTTAGAAATTTTCTTCGGGTTTTCATTTTACTCAGTTTTAATGAAAATATTGGGTTAATTTATATTTAAAAATTGTTAGGTTTTACACTTACGATGGGAGGATATGCAAAATCCTGCCACATTTTTTCAGACTTGATTTTATCAATTTTTCCATCATAGACGTACATTCTATATTTTAGCTGGTAATCATTTCCTGGATGTAAAACCCAATCCCTGTCCATGGCTGGATTAAAATTGAAAAACACGTTTTCTTTTCCTTCATTTGTCCCGACAGGCCATATTCTTATTGGTTCCGGATAGTTATAATTTGATGGATGGGTTATGAATAAAACTCCGGCTGTACCGTCAGTGGAAATACCATTTACATCACACCAACGTGCACGAGTACCATTACCATCTTCTTTATTTTTATCTTCTGAAGTTAATAATATTGCTGTCTTATCATCCCATTTTTCAGTGGCGCGAAAACCAAAACCCTGGTAACGATATGCCTCAATTGTCAAAATGCTATCCGTTGCACAGTTCAATGTAGAAACAAAATCAATCACCCATGCATTATCTTCTAAATTCCACACCCGGACGTTCCACTCTTCTTTTAGGGCAACTTCAAATCCTTGAGGTGTTACTCCGTTCAGATCGATATGGTCGTGTATTACTTTAAATCCACCAAACAAGTAATTTGATGTTTTAGAGGTGATCGTCACTGGCTTTACAGTTCCTTGTCCGGCAACAAGATTCCAGAAGTCGATTTCTTTTCCTTTAAATTTTGTATGTGTCCATGGATTCCATAAACCTACATGGTGGCGGTGATCAGGTGGTTGAATGCGTGTAAGTACTTCACCTTTTGGTGACCAGAGGGGATGAATATATCCTGCCCGGTTGAAAATAGCTGGAACTCCTTCGGGTAATGGTGCTTCTTTAAAATTGTATTGAAGCACGTTTTTTCCATGGGATCTGATTACCAGGTTTCCATTGACGTCAAATATTTCAATACCTCCAGAATTTTCCTTTTTTGAATCAGAAGTTTTCCTTAAAGAATAGTTCTTGGATTTCCCAGCCATTAACTTATCCTGGATCTTCCAATATAATTTAGGACCGTTATCCATATCAAGCTGAGATTCAATTAATGATTCCTTTCCGGAGACAGTTTCTATCAACACTAATTCACTATTCGCTAAATCAACGGGTATTCCAGACAAATCTGCACAAACCAAAACATTTTGCCTGTCGTAAGGCCCCGACTCTACAGTGATTTTTGCTAATTCTAAGTCCTGACAGAAGGAAATTGTACTGATTGCTATGAAACCAATTATTGGCAATATGGATCTGCAATTCATGCTAAAAATATTTTGGGTTTAACTTAAATTCAAATATAATGATTAAATCATTTTTGAATAGCTCGACTGAAGTTAATCAACTTGTCCCAATGTCTTTAATATTGAGTGTAAATATTATTTTCTTTTTCCCAATATGGGAATACCACGGTATGTTTTCCAAAATCGAGATTTTTATTAGAAGTCTAAAAATCAATAAACTCAATAAAAATCAAAATTAGGCTCATTATTCTTTTAAAATTAACATGGCATTAAAATTGAAATTAAATAGCAAACGCATAATTATGATTCAGGAAAAATCAATTTTTGCCTTTTTGGATAAAGTAAAACCGCTCAATATCTTATTGGTAGATGATGATATGGTTTCTCAATTTATCATAGCCAAGAGTCTTGGGAATTTTGGAGACAGATTGGATATATGTGACTCCTCAGAAGATGCTATAAAAAGGGTAGAGGTTATGAATTATGATCTTATTCTGGTTGACCTAAATCTACCTGTAGTAAATGGATTTGAGCTGTCAAAATCACTAAAATTGGCAAGTGAATTCAATGATGCTTTCCCTAGAATTATTGGATTATCTGCCCTGGATCATCCATTACTTTCTACTTTGGTTTCTTATTCGGAAGTGGATGACTATATCATCAGGTCAATTGATTATAGGGATCTAAAAAGTAAGATTGTAAATTTGTGTTATCTTAATCAAAACTAGATTCCATTATTTTTTTCATTTATAGAATCTGGTTATACTTACCAATCGAAAAGTAATCCTAATGTCAAATTGTGAATAATAGCTGGAAAAAATTATTCTTCTTAAATAGATCATGGCCCATCCGTATATGGATTTGGACTGCAATACTTTGTCTTCTTTTTTACCTGGTAAAATTCACACTGATTACCAATCCAACTCCTACAATACTGGATATGGCACTCATGGCATATGGTCTGGGTTCTCTTGCTATTTATGTGTTAATCTTTGAATTTGATTGGTCATAAAAAAGCCCCAATCTGTAATGATTGAGGCAATTCTATTCTATATTTTTACTATCCTTATTGGCTTACAGAAACTCTTTTGAATGATTCTACTGTCAATCCTTTATTGACTGAATCCAGATATTTCGCAACAGACATTGAATTGTCTTTTACGTAAGCCTGGTTAAGCAATGTATTGTCTTTAAAGAATTTATTGAGTTTTCCTTCAGCTATTTTATCTACCATTTGTGCTGGTTTTCCTTCAGCAATTGCCTGCTCACGTCCAATTTTTAATTCTTGCTGAACTATAGTTGCATCAACATCATCTTTATCAACTGCTACCGGACGCATGGCCGCAATTTGCATTGCAACATCCCTACCTGCATCAGTTACATTCTTTCCGTTGGTTCCTTTTAACGCTACTAATACACCTAATTTGCTACCTGCATGGATATAAGGTACGACTGTTTCACCTTTAGTAACTTCGTATGCGATGATGTCTATTTTTTCACCTATTTTTCCAATAAGTTCAGTGATTTTCTCACTAATAGTTAAATCGCCGCTTTTCAATGCTTTTAAAGCATCAACATCAGCCGGGCTTTTTGCAAAAGCAATTTTTAATATTTCGTTACCTAAATTCAGGAAGTCCTGGTTTTTGGCGACAAAGTCTGTTTCACAGCCCAAAGCTACAATAACTGCCAGAGAGCTTGCATCATTAGTCTGAATAAATACCGATCCTTCATTAGTTTGACGATCAGCCCTGTTTGCAGAAACTTTCTGTCCTTTTTTTCTTAATATTTCAATTGCTAAATCAAAATCACCATCTGATTCCACAAGAGCTTTTTTGCAATCCATCATGCCTGCACCGGTCATTTGTCGAAGTTTATTAACTTCTTGTGCTGTAATTGCCATATTCTTATTTGTATTTAAATTTTAAACTTTTAATAAAAAAAATTGAACACCAGTATTTTCATCCGATGTTCAATTTGTATTGTTTCTAAAATATCAGATGATTATGCTTTGTCTTCAGCTTTAACAGCATCAACTTCTCGTTTGGCTTGTTCGTCTTCAGCCAATTTAGCTTCATCTTTATCCTTTTTTCTTTCCATCAAACCCTGTTCTACTGCTTTTGTAATGTACTCAGTAATCAGGTGTATCGATTTATATGCGTCGTCATTTGCTGGTATAGCGATATCAACTAAATCAGGATTTGAATTGGTATCAACCATTGCTACAACTGGAATATTTAATTTTTGAGCTTCTTTTATTGCTATATGCTCACGCTTTATATCAACTATAAACAAAGCTGCTGGTAATCTTGTTAAATCTCCAATACCTCCAAGCACTTTTTCAAGCTTTGCTCTTTCTCTAGAAATCATCAAACGCTCTCTTTTTGCAAGGTTCAGATAAGCTTCATCTTTCATCAATTTTTCAATTGATGACATTTTCTTGAGTGACTTTCTGATTGTTGCAAAATTGGTAAGCATACCACCTAACCATCTTTCGGTTACGTACGGCATCTTCAATCGTTCTGCTTGTTCAGCAACAATGTTTTTTGCTTGTTTCTTTGTTGCAACAAACATTACTTTTCTACCAGAACGGACAATGCTTTGGATATACTCAGCGGCTTCTTCTAAACAAACAATTGTTTTATTTAGATCTATGATGTGAATGCCATTCCTTTCCATGAAAATGTAAGGAGCCATTTTAGGATCCCACTTCCTGGTAAGATGTCCAAAGTGAACGCCGGCATCAAGTAAGTCATTATATGTTATTTTACTCATTGTTCTCAAAATTAACGTTTACTGAATTGGAATCTCCTTCTTGCTTTTCTCTTTCCGTATTTCTTTCTTTCGACCATTCTAGGGTCTCGAGTCAGGAATCCTTCTTTTTTCAAAGGAGGTCTGTTTTCATCATTCAATTCACACAATGCTCTTGAAACTGCCAGTCTGATTGCTTCAGCCTGACCAGTGAATCCACCACCATTAACATTCACCTTAATATCATATTTTCCATCAGCTCCTATTAAAACCAATGGCTGTTTGATAATAATTTTGTGAATCTCCGATGGGAAGTAATCTTCTAAAGTTCTACCATTTATGGAAACAGTACCATTGCCGGCACTAAGATATAACCTGGCAACAGCGGTCTTTCTTCTACCTATTTTACTAATAATCTCCATAACTTAAAACTTTACAACCTTTGGATTCTGTGCTTCATGAGGATGTACTTCATCATTATACACGTATAAATTTTTAAACAACTTTCTTCCCAATCTATTCTTGGGTAGCATACCTCTAACTGCACTTTCTACAATTAATGAGGACGATTTGGCTTTCAATTGCTTTGGTGTTGCAATTCTTTGCCCGCCTGGATAACCGGTATGCCTAACATACTGTTTATCACTCCATTTTTTACCAGTTAATCTGATTTTGTCTGCGTTGATGACAATCACTCTGTCACCACAGTCTACGTGGGGGGTGTAGCTGGCCTTGTGCTTACCTCTGATAATTCGAGCAACCTGGCTTGCAAGACGTCCTAAAATTTGCGAATCAGCATCCACGACTATCCAACCCCGTTGAACAGTAGCTTTGTTTGCCAATTGCGTCTTGTAACTAATCGATTCCACTAAATTTTTGATTAAAATATTTAAATAATTTTTCCCGTTTTCAAAACGGGACACAAAGATATTGCCTTTTATTTTGAATTCAAAACTCCATTCAAATGTTTTATAATTGTTTCGATAATACTATTTAATTGTAAGCCTAACATTATTCTCTGAATTTTCATTGAAGATGACATTATGGCTCAATTGTGTTTGCTTAACTTAAATAACCTGCCATAACGGCGCGTATTTATTATAAATTTTATCATAACAGCGATATGGTATGATTTTAACGAGTGGATTGAGAAAAAAATTAAAACTCATAAAATTTAATACGATGATACATTTTAAAGTAAAACCAAGATTAGCAAATTCGATCCCAGCCAATTTTGATTCGGCAATAAACGAATTATTAAAAAATAACAAGGATGGCGACCAAACGCAAAAGTCCTTCATTCCCAATGCAAATATTTTGGAGTATGATGATAAATTTGAAATACAATTGGAGTTGCCTGGTTATTCCAGACAGGACATTGAAATCCAAATTGAAAATAAGTTACTCATTATTCAAAAGAACGAAAAAACAGGAAATAAGGAAAAATCCGTCAATTATCATTTGAACCAGATTAGGTCAGGTTCATTCAGGCGTGCTTTCGTAATCCCAGAAAATACCGATTGGGAAAGTATTGTGGCAAAACATGAAAACGGGATTTTGGTTATACACATTCCAAAGATCGAGTCAAGACCATTAAAAAGATCAGTTTCAATAGGTTAATAACAGATGGTTCGAAAAGGGTAACTTTAGCATGTTTTGTTAAAAAATGTTAAAAGCAAATCATTTCCAGAATTGCAGCGTTATATGTTAACTGAAAATAAAATTATATTTGCTTGTTTCAAATTAAACAAAAATTAAAAAAATGAATAGAAAACAAATGATGGTCGGGCTACTTTTTGCTTCTTTATTTGGAGGTATTGTAGCCCTTGGAGGGTATAAGTTATTTGAAAAGGAGCAACCCTCTTCTTTTCAGTCACCTTTGGAGAATAGTGTGAAGTTTTCGAGTTATTTAAATGACTCCTCTTTTATTGTTCCAGAAGGGCTCAATTTTGTATATGCCGCTGAGTTGGTAACACCGAGAGTTGTTCATATTAAAAATACATCCACAGCTACTGCCAGAAATGGATATGGGAGTCCAGATGATATGCTCAGAGAGTTTTTTGGGCAACCAAGAGATGATCGTGGTCAACCCAGACCTGAACAAAGTGCAGGTTCTGGTGTAATTATTTCTGAAGACGGATATATTGTAACAAATAATCATGTTGTGGAAAACTCGAGCGAATTGGAAGTTACCTTATCGGATAATCGAGTTTATAAAGCAACCTTAGTCGGAACAGATCCTAATACGGATATAGCGGTCATTAAAATAGATGAAAAGAATTTGCCATTTATTAAATTCGGGAATTCTGACATTGTTAAAGTTGGAGAATGGGTGTTAGCTGTCGGCAATCCATTTGAATTGACCTCTACAGTTACCGCAGGAATAGTAAGTGCTAAAGGCAGAAATATTGGAATACTTCGTGAGCGATATGGAATAGAATCATTTATTCAGACAGACGCAGCCGTGAACCCAGGAAACAGTGGTGGAGCCTTGGTTAACCTTCGGGGAGAATTAATTGGAATCAATAGTGCGATTGCAACCCCGACCGGTTCCTACGCTGGATATTCATTTGCAGTACCAGTATCATTAGTCAAAAAAGATGTAGCTGATCTTATTGAGTATGGAATGGTGCAACGGGCAGTTTTGGGTATTGAAATCGTGAACGTAAATGACCCAAGGCTTAAAGATGAAAAAATTTCGGATTTAAATGGAGTATATGTAAACTCCGTGTATGAGAAAAGTGCAGCAGAAGAAGCTGGATTAAAAAAAGGAGATATCATTCTTGAAATTAATAGTTCTAAAGTTGAAAATGTTGCAGAGCTTCAGGAATTGGTAGCAAGAAATCGTCCTGGTGACAAAATCGAGGTTACCTATAAAAGAGATGGCAAAACAAAAACCGTTTCTGCCAAACTTAAAAACCTGGATAATAAGGTAGAAATAGTGAAGAAAGATGACGCCTATATTATAGAAGGAGCCTCATTGCGAAATGCCACTGAAAAAGAAATCGAAAGTTATGATGTGGATGGCGGAGTAATTATTGAGGACATAGGCAATGGCAAATGGAAAGATGCAGGCATAAAAGATGGTTTCATGATTACTTCTGTTAACAATAGACCTGTTAAGGAAATCAATGAGTTGCGAGGATTATTGAGAAATAGCGCGGGTGATGGTGTCCTTATTAAAGGGAAATATGCAGATGGAAAAGAAGCCTATTATGGAATGGGTTGGTAAATAAAGGGGTTTAAATAAGAGTCCATAAATTAAAAGCCGCTGAAAAGCGGCTTTTTTATTTCCGTGAACTAAATTTGACTATCGCAGAATGACATTAGCGACAATAATTTAGTTTTAGTATGACAAAAGAAAGTCAGAATCTGTCTCACAGGAGTCTGGATCTTGTAAAAAGAAGATCAACTATAAACCTCATTGTAGTTTTTTTAGCTTTTGCAATAGCATTAGCCTCCGTGTATTTTACCAGAATTATAGTTGAGCAATTAAAGGAAAGAGAACTTGGAATCATTCAGCTTTATGCGAAATCATTAGAATTCACAGTTAACAATGAAAATAGTCCATCTGAGTTGGCATTTATTGTGCGCGATGTACTTTATCCAAACAATTCTATTCCAGTGATTCAAACCAATGGAGTTGGACAAGTTTTAGGCACAAGAAATGTTGAAATCGATCAGTCCTTAAGTGATGTTGAGAAGGAAGAGTTCCTCAAAGAGACATTGAAAGAAATGAAATTGGAATATGATCCAATTGAAATTCCTTTTAGAAATGAGAAAGGAGAGGTTTTTGATTATCAATACATATATTATAAAAACTCTGTACTATTAAACAGACTTGAATACTATCCCCATGTGCAGCTATCCGTAATTGCCATTTTTAGTATCATTGCATATATCGCATTTAGTTATTCTAAATCTGCAGAGCAAAACAGGGTCTGGGTAGGCTTGGCAAAAGAGACAGCTCACCAATTGGGAACGCCGATATCATCGCTGATGGCCTGGGTAGAATATTTCAAGGAGGATGAATCCTTGCATAATAAAGAAATCATTGATGAGTTGGAAAAAGATATTCAACGGCTTGAGATGATTACAGCCAGATTTTCAAATATAGGTAGTGTGCCTGTTTTGAATTATGAAAACGTACCGGCATGTGTTGAAGCAACGGTATCCTATCTTAAAAAACGAATTTCCAAAAAAGTTGAAATAAATATCAGTGCTAAACCAAGTGACATACGAGCCAGGATCAACAAACCACTGTTTGATTGGGTAATCGAAAACATCTGTAAAAATGCAGTGGATTCCATGGGAGGCATAGGCAAAATCGATATCAATATTAAAAGAGCGATTGATGATAAAATAATAATTGATATTACGGATAATGGCAAGGGAATTCAGAAATCTAAAATTAAAGATGTGTTTTTACCTGGATACACAACTAAAGCACGTGGTTGGGGCCTGGGCCTTACATTAGTAAAAAGAATTATTGAGAAAAATCATGATGGAAAAATATTCGTTCGAAACACTGAGTTAAACGAAGGAACAACCTTTCGAATACTTCTCAAAGGATAGGCCTAAGCCTTTATAATTATCCTTTGCTTTATTAATGGATGTATTCTGCTTTTATTGAAAGCAACCTTGAAATTTTTTTAATTCAGTACCCTCCAATTGGCCTGTAGAAAATATTGTTTTTTTTTCTCAATAGTATATTGTATAAGAGAAAAAGATGATTACCTTTGCAATCCACTTTCGGAAAGGGTGTCTAATGGTAACGATCATTAGTAGTAAATGAAAAGGTACGAGGGGTAAAAAG
>JAHEMV010000157.1 GCA_024643455.1 Cytophagales bacterium | reverse complement strand
TTTTCCATTCAGATCCAAAGCAAATACAGGTAAAAAATTTCCAATTAAAATGGAAAAAGAAAAGATTAGGGCAATGAGTGTTTTTTTGATTTTCAAGGCTTTAATTTTTCAAATTCCCTTAATAAAACGAATTTAGATCGATTTAGTTTTTATGAAGGCGAAATTACGGAAAAGACCTGATTCAAATAGTTATATTTGATTATATTTTCTGGGCATAGAGCCATACAACATAGTATTGATCATCGCATTAGTTATGTTTTCTTTTGATTACTTTTTACATGCAACTCAAGGAACCATTCTGGTAGATAATAGTCCAGGTCAGGTTGTGCATTTTATTACGGATAGCAGAAAGCTGTTTAACCCAAAAGATTCGGTTTTCATCGCAATAAACGGAGAGCGGCACGATGGACATGATTATTTGGATATTTTATATAAAAATGGTGTTCGGAAATTTATCGTAGAAAAGGAGTCAAGGATTCCAAAATATCTGCTGAACGATTGCAGTATCCTTCTTGTTACTGATGCGATTTCAGCATTACAAAAAATTGCGGCAGCTCAGAGAAAACAGTATAACTATCCAGTGATTGGTATCACCGGATCCAATGGGAAAACAATAATAAAAGAGTGGCTTGGTCAACTTTTGGGAAAAGCATTTAAAATTGTAAAAAGTCCAAAAAGTTATAATTCTCAGCTTGGAGTACCACTTTCCATTCTTCAAATGGGACAACAACATAACCTTGGGATATTTGAGGCAGGTATATCCACAACTGGTGAGATGGTACGGCTTCAAGAGGTGATCGATCCTACAATTGGGATCTTCACAAATTTAGGTTCAGCGCATGACGAAGGATTTCGTGATCGAACAGAAAAGGCCAGGGAAAAATGGCGTCTTTTCCATGAATCTTCTACCGTTATTTATTGTGCAGATCATGTTCAGGTAGTACAAACCAAACCGGAGCACATTTATGGATTTACCTGGGGATTAGACAAAAAAGCAGATGTCAGGATTCAATCCATGGATAAACATGGTAATTATACCAAAATCAGCCTGTTTTATAATGAACAAAGCATGGTGTTTCAAGTTCCCTTTTCGGATGAAGCTTCTTTAGAAAATGTAATGCACTGTATATCTGCATTGCTTTTATTAGGAAGATCTACATTTGAAATTATTGAGGCTTTGAGCAGGCTCACTGTTGTGGAAATGCGACTGGCCTTGAAAAAGGGAATAAATAATTGTTATTTGATAGATGACTCATACAACAATGATCTCGGAGGACTACAAGTAGCTATTGATTTTCTAAAGAATCAGCCAGGTAAAAAAAGAAGCATTATCATATCAGATATTTTGCAATCTGGTCTCGAAGAGGCAGAATTGTGCGGTCAACTCAATGATATAATTGCAAAAAACAATATTGATTCCATGATTGGGATAGGTGAGGTTCTCCAAAGGAATTCAACTCTATTTTCCATAAAATCTGATTTTTTCTTTTCAACGGATCAATTCCTCGATAACGTTAAATCCGAAAGATTCCAGCATGAGACTATACTAATAAAGGGAGCACGAACTTTTGGTTTTGAACGGATCACCAATGCATTGTCAGAGAAAATGCATCGTACAGTACTAGAGATCAATTTGGATGCTCTTATTCATAACTTAAACTACTACCGGTCAAAAATACACGACCGCGTGAAGCTAATGATAATGGTGAAAGCAGCAGCTTATGGAAATGGTAGCAATGAAATCGCCAGTCTGTTGCAATTTAACCATGTCGATTACCTTGCTGTAGCTTATGCGGATGAAGGTGTGGAATTACGAAAATATGGTATAGAATTACCGATTATGGTGATGAACGTTGCCTACGAAAGCTTTGATAATATCCTTAAATACAACCTGGAGCCTGAAGTGTATTGTCTAAGCCAGCTGGAGCAATTGATCGCTTTTAGTTTGAAGGAGGAAAAATTAATAAAAATCCATATTAAGATCGATTCGGGGATGCATCGGCTTGGATTTGAGGAAATGCATATTGAAAAACTAGTTTCTTTTTTGAAAGAGAATCCTCTAATACAGGTGGCAAGTATATATTCACATCTTGCTGGAGCGGATGAGGAAAGGCATAATTCATTTTCTAAAACCCAGGTAGAACAATTTTTGAATATGGCTGAGCAAATAGAGAAGCGGCTTCATATTAAAGCATTAAAGCATATTCTGAATTCAGCTGGAATACTTCGATTTCCAGAACATCAACTGGATATGGTGAGATTGGGGATCGGTTTATATGGTTTTGAAGCCAATCAATTTGATCAGCAAGAATTAGAACCTGTCAGTACGTTGAAAACTGTAATTTCACAGATCAAAAATATAAAAAGGGGAGAAACAATTGGCTACGGAAGGAAAGGTCTTGCCAATAAGGACACTCAAATTGCCACAATAGCGATTGGTTATGCCGATGGTTTTTCACGTGCTTTCAGCAATGGAAAAATAGCCCTTTTGGTTAGAGGTAAACGAGCCCCAGTAATTGGTAATGTTTGTATGGACATGAGTATGCTGGATGTGACAGGACTTGATGTCCAGGAAGGGGATGAAGTCGTCGTTTTTGGAGAGAAACCTACTATTAAAGAATTAGCAGACGCGATCGGAACGATTCCCTATGAGATTCTGACTAGTATAAGCAGCCGTGTAACACGTGTTTTTTACACCAATTGATCTATCGCACTTCGCTGGCATCCCTTATGATTTCCGGGGCATATAAGACACGATTTTTAATTTCTTCAATTGAAAGAGTTTCTTGAGCATACTTCCTGGCCACTTCATTATTATGATAATCCATCAGGTGTTCCTTTTCTGTATTTCCGATTGCTGTTTCATGGGCATCTGTGATTTCTTTAGCCAGTACAGGGCCAAACTCACGTGTTAAATGATAGCTCCAGTAAATATGTCTTAAGGCATCTTCGGGAAAAGACGAATTCTTGCTTTTTTCTAAAACAGAATAT
Organism: Cytophagales bacterium; assembly: GCA_024643455.1. Classification (GTDB taxonomy): domain Bacteria; phylum Bacteroidota; class Bacteroidia; order Cytophagales; family Cyclobacteriaceae; genus JAAUQL01. Next base: position 6,886 of record JAHEMV010000157.1, on the reverse strand, counting down.
TTTTTAGCATCCCTTGTGATTTTAATCATTGCAGGAACCTTGCTTGGGTAACTGGCAATAATTTCAGCTTCTTTTTCTGCAAGGTCCAAATCAAAATTTTTTGCAGCTTCAAGAATATCTTCATGATTAAATTTTAAATAAGTAAACGAACCGTTGCGTTCGGTAAAGAGACCAACTTTTATTTCTTTATCATCAATTCCCAAAAGTACATCGGTCTTTATTTCGATGTCCATTGAAGTTTTATTTTCATTGAAAAGAGTTTTTACCTCAGCCAAAATATTACGGGCTGATTCCTCAGGCGTTTTTAGATAAAAAGGAATTCTGGTTTTCATATGGCCATTTTCCAACTTACCGAATGTTTTTCGAGCATCATTTTCATGGATAAAAAGTGAAAATTCATTGAATGAAAAAAAGAAAGATGGGTTATTGAAATCAGCAAAACGGATGGTGAGTGTTTTCGCTTTGAATGAAGCTTTAAAGAATTCTTTTCCATACATTTTTCTATTTAAATAAAAAGCAAGATCCACATCAGATACTGCACAGCTGTTAAATGAATTCATTCGAACACTCGAATAATTAAAATTTTCCACAACAATACCTTTTTGTTCCAATCGTGGTTGCAGCGTAGCAATGGCCTTTATAGCCACTTTCCTTAAAACATAATTCGCACTGAAATAGGCAACAAGAAATAGAACCAGTAAAAAAAGAGTAGTTTTAATGATTGTTTTCAAAGCTTTTATGGATATATGTTGAATCTCTCAGGATTAATAATTTTATTGATCTTAAAATTAATCGTTTTGAATTTAGGATAGAGAAATGACTCAAAGAAAAGTAAAGTGGGGAGTATTAAGTACTGCCCGGATCGGTATTGACAAAGTGATACCGGCCATGCAAAAATGCCAAAACCTTGAAATTACAGGGATTGCTTCACGAAATGAACAGGAGGCAAAAAATGCTAAAGCCAAACTTGGCATTCCAAAGCATTATGGCAGTTATGACGCATTATTGGATGATCCGGAGATTGAGGCGATTTACAATCCATTGCCCAATCATTTACACTATGAGTGGACTAAGAAGGCTATCGAAAAAGGCAAGCATGTTTTATGCGAAAAACCCTTGACGCTGAAAAAGGAAGAGATTAAGGAATTAATTTCACTCCGAGATAAAAACAATGTAAAGGTTGGTGAAGCTTTTATGGTACATACCCATCCGCAATGGGAAAAGACACTAAGTCTGGTGAAAAATGGTGAACTGGGAAAGTTAAAAGCTGTTCAGGGATTTTTTAGTTACTTCAAAACGGATCCAACTAATATTAGAAATATATTCGAGTATGGAGGTGGTGCAATGTGGGATATAGGTTGCTACCCCATTCATACATCAAGATTTGTTTTTGGTGAGGAACCAAAACGTGTAATGGCGTTAATTGATAGAGATCCTGAACTAAAGATTGACCGATTGGGATCAGTTATTATGGATTTCCCATCAGGCCAGTGTGTTTTTACTGTGAGCACCCAGTTGGTAGCTCATCAACGGATGATATTTTTTGGGGAAGAAAAACGGATTGAAATAGAAATCCCATTTAATGCACCGAATGATCGGGAATGCAAGATTTTTTTACAGGACGGCGACCTTTATCAAATCAATAAAAAAGAAATAGCTTTTGATGTATGCGATCAATATCAAATCCAGGGAGAAATTTTTTCAAAAGCCATTATTTCCAATGGGGAATTACCTGTTCCTTTGGAAGATGCCTATCATAATACCAAAGTAATTGAAGCCATCTTTGAGTCAGAAAAAAAAGGCGGATGGGTAGTATTGTAAAGTAAATGTGTAAAAAGGTCCGATAATCAGTGTACTAGCTTTCATGGAATGTTTCCATAATTGATTGCAGTTAACTATCTTTAAAATGCATTGCTTTTTAGCGTATGGATTTGTTTAATTAACCAATGGAGGAAGGGAAAAAGGCATCAACCATATTTATTCTATCAAGAGATAGAACCTTTTGCAGGTATATTTCCAAAATGATCAGGAAATATCGGCCAGAACTCAATGTCTCGCAATTCGAAAGTATTCAACTAATCGTAGATCAAAACCATGAAGATGCCATAATATTATTAGATGAGGGATGCATTTATGGCACTGAAAAGTATGTTTTTCAGGATTTTCTGAATAAAAATATTGAGACACAAACTCATATTTTATTATTTACTTCTTATAAGAATAATCTACCTGCTGAATTTCTGGATAAGTCTGATATCATTCGAGTTATTTCTAGATCATTAAAAAAGGACGAATTTTTATTTCACCTCAATGCCGCAGAACAAAGAAAGTTATGCTCCAACAAAGAACTTTCACGAATACAGGATAAATACCTGGAGACCATTATCCAAATACAAAACCTGCTTTTAACCAAACCTGATCCAGCTGTAAGTATGACAACTATTCTTGAGTTGATCGGGAAAGTTGCACAGGCCAACAAGGTGGTTCTTTTTGAAAATAAGTTTGACTACCAGCAGAGACTATTAATGTCAGTTTCCAATGTGTGGAGTGCCTCAGATAATGGGCTAATTGAAGAAAATCAGATCTTTAATCTTTTGCCATATCAACCGAATTATAATCGATGGGAAAAGGAACTTTCTTCAGGAAGGCCGATTGATGGTGATATAAATGAATTTCCGAATAGCGAAAGGCCCTTACTGAAAACTCAGGGAATTGAAAATCTTTTACTAATACCAATACTTATTAAAGGAGATTTTTGGGGATTCGTAATGTTATCCTTCTCAGCGGAAAATTATTTTCAATCTGAAACTGAACTTGCATTAATAGAGTCCACCATTGCTCCGATAGCATCTTTTCTGGAAATTAGAATAGGAGAGCGAAAGCGAGATTTGAGCGATGAACGGTTGCACAGAATATTTGAAAATTCAAATATCGGGTTGGTGCTAGCAACCAAGGAAGGAACCTTAAAATACTTTAATCCTGCATTTTCAAAGATGCTGGGATATTCTGAAAATGAACTTGAAAATATAAATTTCAGGGTTTTTACCCACCCTGATGATTTGAAGAAGGAATTGCCGTTGCTCTCAGAATTGCTTGAGGGTAAAATACAATCCTTTCTTATAGAAAAGCGATATATAAAAAAAGGCGGTAGCACGGTTTGGGTAAAGTTGAATGTTTCGACTTTTAGTAAAGAGAAAGGAAAACCGGAATCTCTTATAGGTATAGTCGAAAATATAACAAGAGAAGTAGAGGTTGAAAAGGCCCTAAAAGAAAGCGAAGACAGATACCGTAAGCTTTCAGATTTATCAATGGAGGGCATTGTACTTCATCACAATGGTAATGTTACTGATTGCAATGAGCACTTCCTGGTGATGTCTGGATACGAACGGCAGGAAATAATCGGTAAAAATCTCAGCGATCTGCTAGCAGATAAAAACGCAATACAAATGGTGTTGTCAAAAATTCAAAACAAGGATTTACACCCGTATGAAGCGACCGGAGTTACTAAATCAGGCTTAAATATTCCAGTCGAATTGGACAACCGAGAAGTGGAATATGAAGGAGAAATTTTACATGTAACAGCATTTCGAGATATTACAGAGCGAAAACAAAACGAACAGGAAATTAGAAAATTAAATACTGCCATCAATCAGAGCCCAGCCAGTATCGTAATTACAGATCAGCGTGGAAAAATTGAATATGTGAACAAATCCTTTTGTGATATTACTGGATATAACTTAGAAGAAGCATATGGAAAAAATCCTAATATTCTAAAAACAGATTTTCATCCAAATGAATATTATGATTCACTATGGGAGACAATATCTTCTGGGAAAGTATGGAGAGGCGTATTTAGGAATAAGACTAAAAGTGGTGATTATTATTGGGAAAGAGCAGTGATATCACCCATTTTGGATGAAGATAAAAAAATCACTCATTATCTGGCAATCAAAGAAAATATAACCCAGGAGAAAGCTGCCCAGGAGGCATTACGGGTAAGTGAAGAAAGGCATAGGATCATCTCTGAGCTAACCAATGATTTTGTGTATTCAGCGACTATACAACAAAATAAGATGTCTCTGGAATGGGCAAGTGGATCTATCGAAAAATTGGCTTCACATACTATTTCCCAAATAAATGAAATGGATCAAGGATGGTATTCCTGCATATTAAAGGAAGATCTCCAACAAATCGTTATGCCTGCCTTAAACAGACTTTCTTTAGAAAAAGGATTAAATCTGGAGTATCGTGTTCAGTCGAAGGAAGGAACTTTGAAATGGGTATCAGATAAGATAAAGCTCATTGAAAGTATTAAAAATCCATTCGTTTTCCATGTCATAGGAGCTATTCAGGATATTACCCAAAACAAAGAAGCCAGTTTGGCACTGGATCAAAGTAAGCAGTATCTTGATAGCATAATAGATAATCTGCCAATAGGACTTCAAATTTTTGATAATGAAGGTTTTACTGCCAGAATCAACGATACCCAAAGAAAACTATTAGGATTGAATGATAAGGAAGTGGGGAAGGGGAATTTTAACATATTAACTGATCCGCTTTCTTTGTCAACAGGTTCAGACAAAATATACAGGGAAGTCTATGAAAAAAAGGTGACGATTAATCATGAACTTGAAGTCAATTATAATACAAATACGAATCAACTGGATACTCGAGAGGGAATAGTATCTCTTAATGAAATTATTTTTCCAATTATAAAACCAGATGGAGAGGTTCATTCAGTGATTTCCTTATCAACTGATATTTCTAAGCGCGTTGATGCAGAACAAAGGTTAAAAGCAAGTGAAATGCATCAAAAAGCTTTATTAAAGGTAATTCCAGATTTGATTTTCGTTTTCACTGATAATGGGATATTCAAGGATGTATACACTGAAGATTCAAGTAAGTTGTTAATGCCTACAGAGCATTTTTTAGGAAAGTCATTTAGTGAGATATTTCCTGGGACAATGTCAGATAAGTTCTATTCAAACCTTCAATATGCTATTGAAACCAAAGAAATGCAATCCTATACATATGATCTCGAAATCAACGGTACAGTCTTTTTTTATGAATCAAGGCTTTTGTTGAGCAAGGATAACGAGGTCATAGCTATAATAAGGGATATTACAGATAGTGTTGCTGCTGAAAGTGCTTTAAAGGAAAGTGAGGAAAAATTTAGGGAATTGGCAGAACGGACACAAGATGCTTTGGTTCTCATCAGTTCAAAAAATAAGATACTATATGCCAGTCCAAACCTCTCGAGAATTTTAGGTATCAGTCCTGAATTTTACACCAAGTATCCAATGAAAGCCTTAAAACTTATCCATCCGGAAGATAAAGGCTGGGTCATTCCTGAACTTAATAATTATAGAAAAGGAAAACGAGAGGCTTTGGATCTTCAATTTAGGGTAATTCTCAGTAGTGGTGAGATGAAATGGATTTGGTACAGAGAGAATACGGTTTATGATGAAGAAAGCAATCCAGCAAGGTATGCCGCAGTCATTACAGATATCACCTCCAACAAAATAACGGAGGAAGAATTGATAATAGCCAAAGAAGAAGCAGAAAAGGCCAATCGATCGAAAAGCGCATTTCTAGCAAATATTTCGCATGAGATCCGCACACCCATGAATGCGGTTTTGGGATTCAGTGATCTTCTTTATTCAAGAATACAGGATCCTGTACTCAAAGGATACTTAAATTCTATTAAATCGAGTGGTAGGACTTTGCTTAATTTATTAAATGACATTTTGGATCTATCCAAAATAGAAGCAGATAAAATGAGTATAATACCTGCACCAGTCAATATTTATCATGTGATTGATGAAATAAAGCATATTTTTTCACTGAAAGCACTTGAAAAAGGGTTGGACTATTCCTTTTTTATTGATAAAAATATTCCAAAATCATTGATGCTCGATGAGTTAAGGATAAAACAGGTTTTACTTAACCTGATTGATAATGCAATTAAATTCACTGAAAAAGGTGTGATAAAAATTGAAGTCAAATGTTTTAAAACCCGGGGAAAAGCAAATAATGTCGATCTATTAATGGCTGTAGAAGATACTGGTATTGGAATTCCCGTTCATTTGCAGGAGTCCATTTTTGAATCGTTTCGTCAGCAGGATGATCAGGATAAGAAAAAATATCAGGGTACTGGCTTGGGACTGGCCATTACAAAACGGTTAGTTGAACTTTTTAATGGGGATATTATACTAAAAAGTGAGCCTCAAAAAGGAAGTCGGTTTGAAATTCATTTGAAAAATATTGCTATTTCCAATCAATTGGGACTGATGGATGAAAAAGTTAGCAATAAAATGAGATTGGACCATTCGGTATTGAAGGACAAAATAATAGTAATTCTGGACGAGGAAAAATCAAATAGGGAGTTGATCAAAGAAGTTTTTTATCACACAGATAGCATAGTGATCGAAGGGGAAAATCTAGAGCGTATCCTGCCAATTTTGAGTGGTAAGGAGGATTTAATATTAATGGAAATCAGTAATATTAATACTACTTTAAAAAACCTGGAGTTATTTAAAAAGCGCAAGGACCTTTTAGAAATTCCAAAAATAGGCATTACTTCGTTATTGGAAACGGATCAACTTAAGGATCTGGAGTTTGACTATATTCTAACGAAACCGGTAAATCTTCATGAGTTAGTCGATATTATTGACAGACATTTTCAATTGCATATTTCTGATCAATCTACTAAAAGGAAGGAAAGTGGCAATCAAAAGATTAATAAGGAAGTATTAGACAAAGTAATTGGATTGCTGGAAGGAGAGCAATATAAAAAATGGGAGCTATCTTTATTGACCTCTTCATTTTCTGAGATCGAAAAGTTTGCGCAGAAAATAAAAAATATTGGATTGCAATATGAATTAAA
>JAHEMV010000655.1 GCA_024643455.1 Cytophagales bacterium | reverse complement strand
TTTCCAGAATCCGCTGTAATAGTACTACCGACCAGGTAGGAACACCCACAATATTCGTCACATTTTCCTTGATGGTAGTGCGGGCCATTTTTTCAATTTTTTCTTCCCACTCGCTCATCAGGGCTATTTCCAGCTTAGGAGTTCTCGCCAATTCTGCCCAAAAAGGGAGGTTAGACATGATAACAGCAGAAACATCGCCGTAGTAAGAATTGGAATTAGAATCGAACTGGTTGATTTGCTGGCTACCACCTATGGCCAATCCTTTTCCGGTAAACATCTTGGAATTGGGGTGGTTGTTAAAGTATATGGACAGCATATCTTTGCCACCTTTGAAGTGGCAATCGGTTAGAGCCTCCTGGGATACAGGTATAAATTTACTTTTTGCATTGGTTGTCCCGGAAGATTTGGCAAACCACTTTATTTCCGAAGGCCAAAGTATATTTTGCTGGCCGTTTAACAGTTTTTCGATATAAGGAAATATTTCTTCATAGGTGAATATGGGGACTTGATTTTTATAATCATTGATAGTATTAATGTCTGCAAATCCATACTCCTTGCCAAATTCCGTTTTTCGTGCCGTTTTTATAAGTTGTATAAATAATTCATTCTGAACTTCAATGGGATATTTTAAAAACAGATCAATATCATGGATCCGTTTCTTCATTACCCAGTTCATTATAGAATTAATTATTTCCATTAAGGCAAAAAATTATATTTTTCTTTTCAATTCGAAATGTTTTCCCAAATATACACGTCTAACCTGCTCATCAGCAGCCAATTCTTCTGCTGTACCAGCCTTAAGTAATTTACCTTCAAACATCAGGTAGGCTCTATCTGTTATGGAAAGCGTTTCGTTTACATTATGGTCCGTAATCAGGATCCCAATATTTTTGTTTTTAAGTCGCGCGACAATAGACTGTATTTCTTCCACCGCAATAGGATCAACTCCGGCAAAAGGCTCATCGAGTAATACAAACATAGGATCAACAGCCAAAGCTCTTGCTATTTCAGTCCTTCTTCGCTCTCCTCCAGACAATACTCGACCAAGATTTTTTCGAACATGGCCCAAACTAAATTCTTCTATCAGAGACTCTACTTTTTGCTTCTGGTCATGTTTGGAAAGTTTGGTCATTTGCAAAACTGAAAGCAAATTTTCTTCAACCGTAAGCGTCCTGAAAACGGATGCTTCCTGGGCCAGATAGCCTATTCCTTTTTTAGCCCTACGGTACATTGGTAGCGAGGTAATGTTTTCATTTTCCAGGAATATTTGGCCGTTATTTGGCTTTATCAAACCAACGATCATATAAAAAGAGGTTGTTTTACCTGCACCATTTGGTCCTAGCAGACCAACGATCTCTCCCTGATCAACTTCTACAGAAACGTTGTTCACAACAGTTCTGCCTTTATAAATTTTTACTAATTCCTCTGAACGAAGTTTCATTTTTAATCAAACCTAATATCCTTCACTCTTAACTGAAGGGTTTTATTTCCTAAATAATTATTTTCTTCAATATAATATGCCATACTAAAACGCATACCACTGGCAATCAAATCATAATATTTTGCCTGGCCAAATCCGATCGCTTCCATTTCTTCATCTTCATCGTTTTGTTTCACAAAAAACTTAAGGTGTTGATCCTTCAATATTCGTGGTCTTTTGGAAACGTGAAGCTGATGTGTGACAAATATGGGCTGCATGTTTTTTGGTCCAAATGGAGCCATTTGCTCTAGTATATTATAAAATCTGACGTTGATGTCTTTCAAATCAATTTCACTATCAATTTCAATGAGCGGGACGAGTTGTTCATCCGAAATTCGCTCAGAGACGATACGTTCAAACTTTTCTTTAAATGCTTCTACTTTGTCTATAGACATCGTAAGGCCAGCGGCATACATGTGTCCGCCATATTGTTCCAGCAGATCTGAGCATTCTGCAATAGCCTCGTAAATATCAAATCCATCAACAGAACGGGCTGAACCTGTTGCCTTACCATTGGATTCTGTAAGTATAATGGTGGGGCGATAAAACTTATCAATGCATCGCGAAGCAACAATACCAATAACTCCCTTATGCCAGTCATCCTTAAAAAGAACTGTTGATTTCAACTCTTTACCTCCCACCTGTTTCTCGATCATATCTATAGCCTCCACGGTAATTGTACTATCAAAATTACGTCGTTGAAGGTTTTTGACATCCAGAATTTCTGCAAGCGATTCGATTGTTTTATGGTTGTCAGCAAGCAATAAATCGACTGCTGATTTAGCATGATCTATTCTCCCGGATGCATTGATCCTCGGTCCAATACCAAACACTATGCTGGAGATATTGATTTCATTGCGGATTCCTGATAATTTAATTAAAGCTTTTAAACCAAGCCGTGGGTTTTCGTTTAATTTCTTTAATCCAAAGTACGCCAATATTCTGTTTTCACCAGTTATGGGTACGATATCAGCAGCTATACTCACTGCCACCAGGTCGATATAATCGTAAAGTAAATCGGGATCGTAGCCAAATTTTTCACAGAATGCCTGAAGAAGTTTAAATCCCACACCACACCCAGATAATTCCTTAAATGGATAGGGACAGTCCTCCATTTTGGGATCGAGAATTGCAAATGCATTAGGCAGGATCTGACCGGGAAGGTGATGATCACAAATGATGAGATCGATATCGCGTT
>JAHEMV010000654.1 GCA_024643455.1 Cytophagales bacterium | reverse complement strand
TAATTTCAGTTCCGCAGCCTTCGGATTAAGGTAGGCACTCATCCGAGCCTTTGCCAAGATCACGTTACATGGATCATGTGTATAAGGGTTGAAAGTCTTCACTTTCACATAATCCAAATTCTCTCCAATCGCCAAAGCTGAATTTGAAGGAAGTGTCCAAGGCGTAGTTGTCCAAGCTAGGATGTAGGTGTTTTCTTCACCTTTAAGCTTAAACTGCGCCGTGATTGAGGTGTCTTTAACATCCTTATAAGTCCCCGGTTGGTTCAATTCATGAGAAGAAAGACCAGTGCCGGCAGCAGGTGAATATGGCTGAATCGTATATCCTTTATAGAGTAGACCCTTATCATACAAGCGCTTCAAAAGACTCCAAAGTGATTCAATGTACTTCGGCTCAAACGTGATATAAGGATCGTCCAAGTCAACCCAATAACCGATTTTCTCAGTCAGGTCATCCCATTCATTTTTGAATCGCATGACCGTTTCGCGGCATTTACGATTGTACTCCTCTACAGAGATTTTTTTGCCAATATCTTCCTTGGTTATCCCCAATTCTTTCTCCACTTGAAGTTCCACAGGCAAGCCGTGGGTATCCCATCCGCCTTTTCGCTTAACTTGAAATCCTTGCAGGGTTTTATATCTGCAGAAGATATCCTTCAGCGTTCTTGCCATCACATGGTGAATTCCAGGGGTTCCATTGGCAGAAGGAGGCCCTTCAAAAAACGTAAAAGTTTCAGCTCCCTCTCGGTTGCTGACTGATTTTTCAAAAATCTGATTTTCCTTCCAATAGGCTAGGACCGTCTCACCAATCTGTGGGTAGTCGACCTGTTTGTACTCTTTGTATGTCTTCACAATATCCTTTCTTGTAGGCAAGTAGGTGATAATTTTGTTTTGGGGTAACCCCTCTCGAAAAGGTTGGGGTCGGGATTTCCGCTTCTATCGGCTTGCTTCGCTTTACCAATCCTGCTGCTATCCCTCACGCAGTCAAGGAAACATCTTCCTCAAAAGCAGTCACAAAGATAGCAGAAAAACCCTTTTCGGGAGCCTTGTATTCGAAAAATGGGGCTGTGTAAGACAGAAAGTAAAACAGGATTGAATTTTTACCTGTGACGGTTGCAAACTCAGGATACTTCCAAATTCGAATCGACTAAAAACTGGCGTAATTCAAATTCATAATTTGGAATAAAATCAAGGCTTTTCGTTTGGATTGATTGTGGTAGAAATATCAGATCAACTTCAATACCTGAATAAAAATTATATATTTAACTTATTGAGCACAAGCACATAAACTTGTTTTTCCTTGATACCTATGCAGAATCTTTAGCTATACTTTCAAATTTTATTCACATCCTATGAAGCCTTTTCCTAAACTCCATCTCTGGCTGATCTTACCTTTTGTGATCACACTAATAGGTTTTCAGGGTTACTGGATGGGATTTTCCGAAGCCCCGTTTTATTGGCATTTGCATGGGCTCTCAGCTACATTTTGGTATATCAGTTTGATCATTCAACCCTGGTTATATCACAACAGGCCGATTCAATTTCACCGAAAAGTGGGTATGATTTCGTTAATCCTCGCTGGTTTAGTGATCGCCTCTGCGCTCAATATGATCATGGTTAGTTTGCCTCTCATGAGCGAATTTTCACCCCTTTATGAGGTAAGGTTTAGCCTTGCGTTGGTTGATTACATTTCGATCACAGGATTTGCACTATCTGTAATCTTGGCAGTCGTGTATGCTAAAAATACTCAAGTTCATGCGCGATGGATGATTTCAACTGTATTTTGGGTTTTATCACCTGGTACAGTACGGTTTTCATTTATCCCACTGGGAGCTATTTTCCAACCTACGGAATTTTCTGATTTCCCTTTCCTCTGGACAGATGTTTTCATCTGGAATGAAGTGTTGATTTCCTTGATTATTCTCTTTCTGATCCTGAAAGATTTCAAGAAAGAAAAAACAGTTTACCTTTCCTATGTGCTGATTTTCATTGCCAATGTTCTCTATATCCCCATTATTAATGGACTCAAAGACTCAATTTGGCTCCGATCCCTATTAGAATAAGCTTTGGAAACTGGTATCCAGATGAATCTTTTCAAAAATTTTGAAGAATTGAAAACTCAAGGTTTACTTTTGTTTTAACCCCGAAACCCAATGTCTTCAATCAACACACCTTTTACCCTTCCTTGTGGAGCAGTTCTCAAAAACCGACTGGTAAAAGCTCCTATGACTGAGCGAATCAGTAATTCAGCGTTCGAACCAACAGCTCAACATGAACACTTGTATAAACTCTGGGCCGAAACGGAAGCCGGTTTATTGATCTCTGGGAATGTCATGATTGATAAAAATCACATGGAATCAGCAGGGAACGTTTTTTTTGGGAATGAAGAAATGATCCCCAAATTGAAAAATTGGGCTGAGGCTGGAAAATCAAAAGGCAACCATTTTTGGGTCCAGATTTCACATTCTGGCCGACAGACAAATCGGTTTGTGAATAACCATCCTAAAGCTCCCTCGGCTGTTCAATTGAAGAAAATCGGACTTTTTGGTCAACCCAAAGCAATGACCGAGGGAGACATTCAAGAAGTAATTGCTGGGTTTGGAAAAGCTGCGAAAATCGCAAAAGCTGCAGGATTTACTGGAATCCAAATCCATGCTGCTCATGGCTATTTGCTGAGCCAAT
>JAHEMV010000156.1 GCA_024643455.1 Cytophagales bacterium | reverse complement strand
AAAACAATAGCATTGAACTGACCGAAAAAGGGATTGATCTCATTACCGGACAAGGTGAAGACAGCAACTTTTTTATCATGCCGGATATTGGATCGGCCATAGCTGATTATGAAAATGATGATTCACTTTCAGAGACAGAAATGCTCAAAAAGAAAGAAGTACTCATCCAGGAATATGCTGAAAAATCGGATCGGATCCATACGGTAAATCAATTGCTTAAAGCGTATACTCTTTTCGAAAAAGACACCGAGTATATTCTTGTAGATGGAAAAGTTAAGATTGTTGACGAACAGACCGGCCGGGTGATGGAAGGGCGAAGATATTCTGATGGATTGCACCAGGCGATAGAAGCTAAGGAAAATGTGAAAGTTGAGGATGCAACACAAACCTACGCTACCATCACTTTACAAAACTATTTTAGGATGTACCACAAACTAGCTGGTATGACCGGGACTGCCGAAACAGAAGCTGGCGAATTTTGGGATATTTATAAACTTGATGTAGTCGTTATCCCTACCAATAGACCTATAGTAAGGGCTGATAGAGAGGACAAAGTATATAAAACAGTTAGGGAAAAATTTAATGCTGTCGTAGAAGAAATCGTTGAGCTTTCCAATGCGGGCAGGCCAGTGTTGGTTGGAACTACCTCTGTGGAAATATCCGAATTGGTAAGCAGGATGTTGCACCTCAGGAAAATTAATCATCAGGTGTTGAACGCAAAGCAACATCAGAGAGAAGCAGAAGTCGTCCGTTCCGCCGGTGAATCAGGCAATGTAACCATAGCCACCAACATGGCTGGTCGAGGTACCGACATTAAGCTTACACCGGAATCAAGAAAAGCAGGTGGACTAGCTATTGTAGGTACAGAACGGCATGAATCCAGGAGGGTGGACAGGCAGTTGAGAGGTCGTTCAGGTAGACAGGGAGACACGGGATCTTCGCAGTTTTTTGTTTCACTTGAAGATAATTTAATGCGTCTGTTTGGTTCAGACCGTATAGCCAAATTAATGGATAGGATGGGACTGAAGGAGGGTGAAGTAATTCAACACTCTATGATTACCAAATCCATTGAGCGGGCACAGAAAAAAGTGGAGGAAAATAACTTTGGTATAAGGAAGAGGCTGTTAGAGTATGATGACGTAATGAACTCTCAGCGGGAGGTCATTTACAAACGTCGTAAAAATGCCTTATTCGGTGAAAGATTGCAACTGGATATTCTGAATATGCTCTATGATACATGTGATGATATTGTGCTGAATACCAAAAATGCTGATGATTATGATAGCCTTAGACTAAATAGTATCAGCATACTCGGACTAGACTTCAGATTACCCAAAGAAGATTTTGATGGAATGTCAGCTGAAGCTATATCTGATAAATTGTATCATGCTGCCCTGGCAAATTATAAAGGAAAGAATAAATTAATTTCAGAACGGGCCAAACCAATATTTTTGGATATACATAAAAATAAGGGAGCTACTGTAGTGGATGTTTTAGTGCCTTTTACAGATGGGAAAAAACAAATTGGAGTTTCAACCAACTTGCATAAAAATGTGCAGACTGATTGCAAAGAAGTAATCTTAAGTCTGGAGAAAATAGCTACTTTAGCTATAATTGATCAATTGTGGAAGGAGCATTTACGTGAAATGGATGATCTGAAGCAGTCTGTTCAAAATGCAGTTTATGAGCAAAAAGATCCTCTTTTAATTTACAAGTTTGAAGCTTTTGAGCTATTCAAGCGCTTTGTCGCTAAAGTAAATGAAGATACCATTTCATTCCTTACTAAGGCTGATTTGCCCGTTCGTGAACCGAGTGAGGTTCATGAAGCCAGAAATCGAAGGGAAAGCAGAAAAAATTACCGTGAATCAAAAGAAGAATCGCGATCGCTATTGTCCGGAGGGGGAAATGCTGAAGCCAGAAACAGGCCTCCTGTTGAGAAACCGCTTCCTCGCAAAACCATGGATTTACCAGGTAGAAATGATCGGGTTACGGTGCAATATGAAGATGGCACTGTTAAGAAAGATGTAAAGTTTAAAACCGTTGAGAATGATGTACTTGCTAACAAATGCGTCATCATTGAAAACTAAATGAACTGATATGTATAGACTGTTTATTATCCTGATCCTTGTGATTTATGTAGCCGGTTGTACGCCTAAATTGGCTACAACCACTACAACAGAAGATTATACTGAGGATATTTCGGCTTATCGTCCAAAAATAGAAAATGCTGGGCAAGAGGGCGAAATAGCTACAGAACAAATCAATTCAGTTGTAAAAGGGCAATACGTACCACCAACACATGACATAAAAAATGAAATGTCCGTAATCATGGATAGTATCGTGGTTCACAATAAAAGTAAACTTTATCAAACTTTTACGATTCAGGTTTATACTGGAAGAAGTAGGGAAGAAGCAAATCAGGTTCGTGAAAAAGTATATCGTGTCATGCCTGATGAAAAGCCAGTACTTGTTTATAAGCAGCCAAGTTATAAAGTCAATGTAGGAAAGTATTTTGATAGTGCACAAGCCTATAAAACGCTTACCGTGCTCAAAGCAAGTTTTCCTGAAGCGATGCTTGTTCCAGAACGAGGTTATCTAGAACAAGCGAATTAAAATTAAACCATGGATTTAAAGGCTAAAATAAAGCAATTAGCAAAAGACATTGCAGGTGATATTATTGATGTCAGACAACATCTGCATAGCTATCCGGAATTATCTTTTCAGGAATTTGAAACAGCAAAATTTATTGCTTCAGCATTAAAAAAAATCGGTTTAGAACCAATCGAAGGAATAGCAAAAACAGGCCTTTCTGCTCTGATACAAGGGAAAAATCCGTCGAAGAAAGTCATTGCTTTACGGGCAGATATTGATGCGTTACCCATTACCGAAGCGAATGAAATTTCGTACAAATCAAAAAATAAAGGAATTATGCATGCCTGTGGACACGATGTCCATACTTCCTCGCTTTTAGGAACAGCTACGATTCTGAACCAATTGAAAAATGAGTTTGAGGGCACGATAAAATTGATTTTCCAACCCGGTGAGGAAAAGGCACCAGGTGGTGCGTCTCTGATGATTAAGGAAGGAATTTTACAAAATCCAGCACCAGCCAAAATATTAGGTCAACATGTTATGCCGTTGTTGCCTGTTGGGAAAATTGGTTTCAGGGAAGGCTTGTATATGGCAAGTGCCGATGAGATTTATATTACAGTAACAGGTAAGGGTGGACATGGAGCTATGCCAGATCGAAATATTGACCCTGTACTCATTGCATCACATATTATTGTAGCATTGCAGCAGGTAGTAAGCAGGTTTGCCACACCAACTACGCCTACTGTTTTATCATTTGGGAAAGTCATTGCCGAAGGGGCAACTAACATTATTCCCAATGAAGTAAAAATAGAAGGAACCTTTCGCACGCTAAATGAAAAATGGAGAGCGGAAGCCAAGATAAAAATGAAAAAACTAGCTGAAGGTTTGGCTGAATCTATGGGAGGCAAATGTGATTTTCATATTTTAGACGGCTATCCATTTTTATACAATAACAAAGAATTAACGAGGAGAAATAAGGAATTTGCAACTGCCTATATGGGTGTAGAAAATATTATTGACCTTGATATCTGGATGGCGGCGGAGGATTTTGCATTTTATTCCCAGGAAATTGATGCATGCTTTTATCGTCTTGGTACCAGAAACGAAGAAAAGGGGATAATTTCCAATGTACATACTCCCACATTCAATATTGATGAGCATGCGTTGGAAATAGGATCCGGACTTATGGCTTGGATGGCAATAAAAGAGCTGGAAGCCGTATAATCTTATTTCAAACAAATTGTATTAATCATTTCCTTCCCTTCTGGAACACCAATTGATATCCATATAGAGCTTTTCGGGTTTGTAATTTCACCTGTTTAGTATAAGGGTTAATATTGCAATTTCAAAGGATGTGTATGAAAAACGAATTGCCATAATTTTAATACCAATTATCCTCAAAATATCAGAGCATAAATAATAGTTTCTCTTAATGTAAAACCTTTTTAGTATAATGCTAAAAATGTGATAATCATTTCACCGACTCAATAAAATGAATGTAAATTTACATGATCAAATAGTTGACATTGCACACCATTAGAATTACTGGATGATGAGAAATATCAAAAAAACAATTTTTGCTTTTGTCGCACTTTTAGCGATTCTTGGATCGACCCTGACTTATGCGAAAGTAGCCACTGATAAAAAAAAGGTGCTACATATGAAAATTGATTCGGAAATCGATCCACGTACCAACAGATATTCTGAGTTGGCGTTGGACGAAGCCAGAGAAATAAATGCTGATCTGGTGATTCTTGAGTTGGATACATATGGTGGCGCGGTCACCGATGCGGATGATATTCGCACAAGAATTTTGGAGTTTGATAAACCAATACTGGCTTATATCAATAAAGATGCGGCTTCTGCTGGCGCCTTGATTTCTATAGCATGTGACAGCATCTATATGGCACCTGGTGCAAGTATTGGAGCTGCTACGGTTGTTGTGGCCACTGGGGAAGCCGCACCGGATAAATATCAATCGTATATGCGATCGATTATGCGATCAACAGCTGAAGCCAATGGGAGAGATCCTAAGATCGCCGAGGCAATGGTAGATCAGGAGATTGCCATTGATAGTATAAGTGAAGCAGGGAAAGTCCTTACATTTAGTACCTCTGAAGCGATTAAGCATCATTTTTGTGAAGCTAAGGTTTCTTCCATAAATGAGATTTTGGAGCGAAATGGAATAACGGATTATGAATTAGTAGAGTTCAAATTAAGTTTATCTGAACGAATTATTAAAGTGTTTTTAAACCCATTTATCAGTGGGATACTCATTTTAATCATCATAGGAGGAATTTATTTTGAATTACAAACACCTGGTGTTGGATTTCCTATTCTAGCGGCAATAATTGCAGCAGTACTGTATTTTGTACCTTATTATCTAAACGGTTTGGCTGCCAACTGGGAAATCATCGTATTTTTTATTGGTGTTTTTTTATTGCTTATGGAAGTATTTGTCATTCCCGGATTTGGCATCGCTGGAATAAGTGGACTTTTTCTCATTGTGGGGTCTTTGATATTGGTCATGCTAAACAATGACTTTTTTGATTTTTCGTTCGTAGAAGGTGGTGACATTACAAAAGCTGCAGCAGCTACATTAACTGGCTTGCTTGCTGCTGTGTTATTAATGTTTTTTGGCGGATTGAGACTAACTCAAACCAAAGCATTCAAAAGGATAGCCTTGGAAGATACCCAACAAAAAAGTGAGGGATATACCTCAAATTTTAACGTGCGGTCATATTTGGGAATGGAAGGCACTGCCTATACGGTATTAAGACCCAGCGGAAAAATATTTATTGACGGAGAGCTAAAAGACGCATTTACACGAGGAGATTTTATCGAAAAGGGCAAAAAAGTCGAAGTGATTGATGAAAGTGGAACTTCACTAAAAGTTAGAGAAATTTCATAATACTAATATTCATTGGTTACAGAACTGGCCAGGTCTGTATTAAAATCGATGTCAAATAAAAATTAAAGTTTATAATTCTGAAGATATGTTTTCAAAGTTCATAAAAATATTCATTATCATTTTTTTTGTTAGTGGGGCCGCGGTATTTGCGAGCGATGCAGCTTACAAAATAGAGGTGAAAATCAATAAATTCAAAGGAGATGTTTGTTATCTGGGGTATCCCTATGGAGACAAGAAGTACCTGGCAGATACGGCGAAAATCAACGATCAGGGGGTATTTGTTTTTGAAGGCACGAAGCCTCTTGAAGGAGGGCTTTATTTCATTTATAGTCCAGATAATCTGTATTTCGATCTTGTTGTCGCAGAGTCAAAATTTAGCATTGAAACGGATACACTTGATTTCATTCAGCATATGAAAACAGAAGGGACTACTGAAAATAAAGTGTTTTTTGATTTTCAGAAGTTCATGAGGGATAAGCAAAAAGTTGCTGGTGAATTGTCAGAAAAATTGAAAAGCACCAATGATGAACCGGAAAAAGAAAATTTGAACACCCAGCTGAAAGAGCTTGATACCGAGGTCAAATCGTATCGCAATGGAATTTTTGAAGAATTTCCTAAAACGTTTACGGCCAAATTTATAAAATCAACTATTGCTATTGAAGTTCCGGAATCACCAAAAGATGAAACTGGAAAAGAACTGGATGCTAATTTTGCCTACAAATACTACAAAAAGCATTTCTTTGATAATATTGATTTTTCAGATTCCAGGATGCTTAGGACACCAAATTTCTATGGAAAAATTGAGGAGTACATGGAAAAACTTACCGTAAAACAACCTGATTCCATTATCGAATCTGCACACACAATAATCGAAAAAGCCAGGGCAAACAATGAGGTGTTTCGGTATTGTGTAGTAAATCTCACCTACAAATATGAGACATCCAATATCATGGGAATGGATGCGGTATTTGTAGATCTCTCAGAAAATTATTACCTGTCAGGACAGGCTTTTTGGGCTGATTCGACATTGATGGCGAAAATAACAGATAGGGTCGATAGACTGAAACCAAACTTAATCGGAAAACAAGCTCCAAAAATGTTCCTTGTTGATACGCTAATGCGACCTGTTTCTCTCTATTCTATTCAGTCCGATTATATAGTCTTATATTTCTTTGATCCGGATTGTGGTCACTGTAAAAAGAAAACTCCTGTATTGAAAGAATTGTATGACACCAAGTTGAAGGATATGGGTGTTGCCGTTGTGGCAACAGATATTAAAAAAGAAGTTGATAAGTGGAAGAAATATATAAAGGAACAAGATCTTAATTGGATTAATCTTTCAGATCCGGAAATCAGGTCAAATTTCAGGTATGAATACAATATTGAGACTACTCCTCAAATCTATATTTTGGATAGTAACAAAAAAATCATCGCTAAAAAACTTGACGTTGAACAGATTGAGGAATTTATCAAAAAGCAAATCGAGTTCAAATCAAAAAGTCAAAATCCGGGATAATAGTTTATCCCGGATTAAATTCTTTTATCCAATCGCTTCCTCGTACGCAGCAACAGGAAGACAACTACAAATTAAATTCCGATCACCATATGCGCTGTCAATTCTTCCTATAGCGGGCCAAAACTTATTATCCGCAATATAAGGAAGTGGATAAACGGCTTTTTGCCTACTATATGGAAAATCCCAGGTTTCTCCAGTTGCTTTTTGTAAAGTGTGTGGAGCGTTTTTAAGTACGTTATTTAATGGATCTGCTACACCACGCTCTATTTCATCAATTTCTTTTCTTATAGATATCATAGCCTCACAAAAACGATCAAGTTCTTCAAGCGATTCGCTTTCGGTGGGTTCTACCATTAAGGTGCCCGCCACAGGAAAGGAAACTGTTGGTGCGTGAAAGCCATAATCCATTAAGCGCTTTGCAATATCTTCGACCTCAATCCCAACTTTTTTAAACTCTCGGCAATCCAATATCATCTCATGTGCACATTTTCCATGTGTACCTGCATACAAAATTGGATAGTGGGATTCCAGGCTGGATTTAATATAGTTTGCATTTAAAATTGCATTTTTTGTAGCATTGGTAAGCCCTGTAGATCCCATGAGTTTTATGTATCCATAAGAAATAGGCAAAACACCGGCACTTCCATAAAGTGCAGAAGATACGGCAGTCATGCCATTGGTTTTAAAATTATTAATTAATGGATTTCCAGGTAAAAACTCTGCCAAATGTTTGGCAACACAAATTGGCCCAACTCCAGGTCCGCCACCTCCATGAGGTATACAAAATGTTTTATGCAGGTTAAGATGACAGACATCGGCCCCAATAGCACCAGGGCTAGTAAGACCAACCTGGGCGTTCATGTTGGCACCATCCATATATACTTGTCCGCCATTCTCATGGATTATCTGGCATATTTCCATGATGCCTTCTTCAAATACACCATGAGTAGAAGGGTAAGTGACCATTAAAGCAGCTAGATTATCCTTATTTTCTATGGCTTTTGTTCTCAAATCGTCAATATCGATATTTCCGAATTCATCACATGCTACAATAATCACTTTTGTTCCTGCCATCACTGCACTTGCTGGATTGGTGCCATGCGCTGAGGAAGGAATCAAGGTTATATTTCGATGCCCTTGTCCTATATGTTTGAAATACTCCTTTATTACCATTAGGCCAGCATACTCACCCTGTGCGCCGGAGTTTGGTTGAAGCGAAGTAGCAGCAAACCCAGTAATCTCTGACAAATACGTTTCTAACTCATTAAAAAGTGTATAATATCCATCAACCTGGTCTCGTGGTGCAAGTGGATGAATGCTGCCGAATTCCGGCCACGTCACAGGGATCATTTCGGTAGTGGCATTTAGTTTCATGGTGCATGAACCTAAAGATATCATTGAGTGTACCAGCGAAAGATCTTTGTTTTCTAATCTCTTTATATATCTTAGTAACTCATGCTCAGTATGGTATTTATTAAAAACGTTGTGCGTCAGATATGCGCTTTTCCTTGAAATCGTAGAAGGATAATTAACATCTACAGATTCTATGATCGATTCTATTTTAGAAGTTGAGACTTGTTTTCCGGCTATTTCAGTAAAAATGTTAATGATCTGGAAAAGGTCTGATATTTCACACGTTTCATCCAATGCAACCAGGATTGAGTTTCTATGGAAATAATTAAAATTGAATCTTTTGCTTTCTGCAGCTATTCGGATTTTGTCGATTACGACCTGGTCTTTGACATTAATTTTTAAGGTATCAAAAAATAATTTATTAGAAGTCTCAAATCCAAGATCGTTCAAAATGGTATTGAGCGTTTTGGCAATCAGGTGAATTTTTGTAGCAATTCGTTTAATTCCTTCTGAACCATGGTAAACGGCATACATGCCAGCCATAACAGCCAATAATACTTGTGCTGTGCAAATATTGCTAGTGGCTTTTTCTCTTCTGATATGTTGTTCCCTGGTTTGTAAAGCCATTCTGTAACCGGGATTCCCCTCTTTATCCACCGAAATCCCGATAATTCTTCCGGGAAGCTGGCGCTTATTTTTGTCCAATGTTGCGATATAGGCTGCATGGGGTCCGCCGTACCCTAACGGTACTCCAAATCGTTGAGTTGAGCCGATAACAACGTCAGCTCCCAGTTCTCCCGGAGGTGTCAATAATGCAAGGCTTAGTAAATCAGCTGCTACAGCAATAAAAACATCTGCCTTTTTCGCATTTTCAAAGAAGGTTGTAAAATCATGGATTTCACCATATTTATTTGGGTATTGCACCAAGATGCCATATAAGTCTTGATCATTTATATTGAGTGAAGTAAAGTCGCCAACCACAACTTCGATACCCAGTGGTTCAGATCTCGTTTTTAATAAATCAATTGTTTGTTCAAAAACATTTTCATCTACAAAAAACTTATTCGCGTCCTTCTTGTTGCCTTTTTTGAGTCCTGCAAGCATTGACATGGCTTCTGCGGCAGCAGTTCCTTCATCCAGCAAGGAAGCGTTAGCGATTTCCATACCAGTGAGGTCAATCACCATTGTTTGAAAATTAATCAAAGCTTCTAGTCTTCCCTGGGCGATCTCTGCCTGATAGGGAGTATACGCAGTGTACCAGCCTGGATTTTCCAGAATATTACGTTGAATTACGGATGGCGTTTTTGTGCCATAATACCCTTGGCCGATAAGCGATTTAAAAATTTTGTTTTTAGAAGCCAGTTCCTTTGTTTCTATCAAATAGGCATGCTCGGTAAGTGGTTCCGGCAGGTTAATTGGTTTTTTAAGCTGGATTGATTTTGGAATGGTTTGATCGATCAGTTCATCTATCGAGCTTACTCCGATTTTCTGCAGTTTAACTTTTGTGGTTTCATCA
>JAHEMV010000653.1 GCA_024643455.1 Cytophagales bacterium | reverse complement strand
AAGGAAAGGCAGTTGTATTTGAAAGCATGGAAGATTACCACGCCAGAATTGACCTGCCCGACCTGGATATTGAT
The DNA here is from genome assembly GCA_024643455.1 of Cytophagales bacterium. Taxonomy (GTDB): domain Bacteria; phylum Bacteroidota; class Bacteroidia; order Cytophagales; family Cyclobacteriaceae; genus JAAUQL01. The sequence continues at coordinate 2,608 of JAHEMV010000653.1, read as the reverse complement.
GAGCATTCCGTAATCGTTTTGAAAGGTGTTGGCCCGAAAGGTTATCCAGGCATGCCGGAAGTGGGCAATGTTGACTTGCCAGAAAAACTTATTAAAAGAGGGATCAAAGACATGGTGCGCATTTCTGATGGGCGAATGAGTGGGACAGCATACGGTACCGTGGTGCTACACATCTCTCCCGAATCTTCCATTGGAGGAAATCTGGCTTTAGTCCATGATGGTGACATGATTGAACTGGATGTAGAAAAACGGTTATTGCATTTAGACGTTTCAGACGAGGAATTAGCAAAAAGGAGAGCCCTTTGGAAAGCGCCGGACCCAATGGCCACAAGAGGCTATGTCCGGATCTATCTGGACCACGTGGAGCAGGCCGAAAAAGGTGCTGATTTGGATGTGCTTGTTGGAAAGTCAGGCTCCAAAGTCGATCGGGATTTACATTGATGAAAATAATGATCCATCATCCCGGGAAGCATTAACAGGATTTATTTCTAATCTGAATTGAGCAGACAATTCCGGAAATGAAATCCCATTGAATTGAAAAAGAAAATCATTATACTTATACGCCCAAAAAATTAATAAATGGCTGTACTCTACCTACTCATCAGTGTTGTCCTGATTATTCTATTGACAACTAAGCTAAAAGTTCATCCGTTTCTGGCACTTTTTGGTGTCGCACTGGCCTATGGATTTTTGTCGGGAATGCCATTGGAAAAAATCATAGAATCCATAAATACGGGATTTGGAGATACACTTGGGAAGATCGGATTGATCATTATTTTTGGTGTAATCATCGGCGCGTTTCTGGAGAATTCAGGCGGGGCATTTAAATTAGCCGAAGCGATATTAAATTTTGTAGGCAAGAAAAAAGTACCTACAGCCATGGGAATTATAGGATATTTTATCTCCATTCCAGTATTTGCCGATAGTGGTTTTATATTGCTTTCCTCCTTGAACAAAAGCCTTGCAAAAAAAGCTGGGATAACGTTAGCGGGTTCGACAATTGCACTAGCCCTCGGCTTGATGGCCACGCACACTATGGTGCCGCCGACTCCGGGTCCGATTGCAGCAGCAGGAATTTTGAATGCAGACCTGGGTTTGGTCATGCTTTTAGGGCTTCCCATTAGCGCCCTTGCTCTGGTAGTAGGGATTATTTTTGCAAAAAAATATGCAAGTAGAAAATATATTGATCCTGATCCGGACCTCACCGAAGATGAAATAAATGAAAGGATGCAAAAAGCGCCTGGACTTTTTAAATCATCATTACCCATATTTATTCCAATTTTATTAATTGTAATAAGGTCTATTGTTTTATCAAAGGTAGAAACTCCAGGTGACACACTTCGTTTCATTTTGTTTTTGGGAGAGCCTGTTATCGCACTTTTGATTGGAGTATTACTCTCTTTCACGTTACCTGAAAAGCTTGAAAAATCCATGCTTTCCACCTCTGGATGGGTTGGTAATGCTTTAAAAGATGCAGCGACAATTATTCTGATTACAGGGGCAGGGGGTATTTTCGGAAAGATTTTACAAAATTCAGGAATTGCAGATTTACTTGGGGATACACTTGCCGTAGTTCATATCGGTATCTGGCTGCCATTCTTATTGTCAGCGGCTATCAAAACTGCTCAGGGTTCATCAACTGTAGCCCTCATTACCACAGCATCGATCATGATGCCGATGATGGATAATTTAGGGTTTACGACCGAAATTCAGAAGGCCATGGTAGTGATATCGATTGGCGCCGGATCGGCTGTGTTCTCGCATGCAAATGATAGTTTTTTCTGGGTAGTCACGCAAATGTCCGGAATGGATGTAAAGACCGGATACCGGTTATACAGCCTTGGATCGGCCATTTTGGGAATTGCCGCAGCCTTCTTTTTATTCATAACCTATTTAATATTTGTTTGATTATCATGAAAATTTATAAAACAAAAAGCGGGATACTGCTCGAACATCAGGAATCCTATTATTTGCTGAAAAGCCATGACTGGGATCGGTACATCAATGATGATAATTTGTATGAAAAAACCATGGATGAAATCGGCGAGATGCCTCCAATCAAAAATGGTCCGGAACTGATCGCCAATGAACTAGAAGCGCCAATTCAAAACCAGGAAGTGTGGGCAAGTGGTGTTACCTATTACAATAGCAAACTTGGCCGACAGGAGGAATCTAAAGATGCAGGTGGAGGTTCATTCTATGCACATGTGTATGAAGCTGAACGACCGGAATTATTCTTTAAATCTCCAGCACATCGCGTCGTGGGTCATGGAAAAAAAGTCAGAATTCGCAAAGATTCGTCGTGGGATGTTCCAGAGCCGGAACTTACCCTGCTAATTTCTTCTAATGGTAAAATTATTGGATACACCGTAGGGAATGACATGAGTTCCAGAAGTATTGAAGGAGAGAATCCGCTTTATTTACCCCAGGCAAAATCCTATGATGGCAGCACGGCTTTAGGGCCTTGTATTCTGGTAACGAATATGACGCTTTCGAAGAATACGAAGATAAACCTTGAAATCTCACGGGCGAATAAAGTTGTTTTTGGAGGATCAATCGGTATCGATCAGATAAAAAGAAGCTTTGAAGAGCTGGCTTCATTTCTTTA
>JAHEMV010000652.1 GCA_024643455.1 Cytophagales bacterium | reverse complement strand
GACCTACTCCATCCTTCCAATGGTAGTTTGATACAAAATTGCCGCCCGGATAACGTGTCAAAGGTATATTGAGTCCTTTTACAGCTTCCAGTACATCTAAACGAATTCCGTTTTCATCGGCAAGAGGTGAACCAGGATCGTAAATGCCTCCATATACACAGCGGCCAAGGTGCTCAACAAAATTTCCATAGAGGTTATTATTGATTTCGCCGATCTTTCGGTCAATATCGATTTTAATTCTGGCATTTTCCTGGGCAAACAAACTACCCGAAACCAAAACTCCAACAAGTGCAAGTAGTCGTATTTTGTTGTTCATAATTCTCATATTCATACTTTATTTCTATTTCAATTTATAACAACAGGCCATCCTTGTGCATCCCATTGCATTTCTTTTATAATTAGTTTGGGCTTTCCTTCATCGCTGGCATCATAGCCATGGAATACCAAATAGTCTTTTCCATTAAAAGTGTAGGTAGAATTATGTCCAACGCCATACCAATCTTCATCTCCCTGCAGCACAATACTTCCTCCACCTGTTGCCATATTTTTGCCTTCTTTATCGATGTACGGACCAGGAATTGTTTCTGACCGACCAACTATCATTTTATAGGTACTGTTCACTCCTTTACAACAATAATCGATGGAGGCAAACAGGTAATAATATTTTCCCTTTTTGAATACAAAAGGTGCTTCGATTGCATTTCCACCTGCATCTTTAGGATTGTTATCGACGGCCGGGGGGTTCGTATCGGTCGATGTTTTTTTGCGTGAAGCAATGGTTGGAATTTCATTCAGGTTATCTTCCACCATTGTCGCATCAGTGGAGAGTTTTACCAACTTTAAACCATCCCAGAACGAACCAAAAGTGAGGTAGGGAGTGCCATTTTCGGCTACAATCAGGTTCGGATCGATTGCATTCCAGTTTGTAACCCCGGGAATGGATTGTATCACTTTTCCATGATCTACCCAATTAAATTCAGGATCATTGTAATCCAGAGTTTTATTTGTTGCCAATCCAATACACGAAGTATTTTTCCCAAATGACGATACTGAATAATACAGATAATATTTTCCGTTGTAGAATGATATATCGGGAGCCCAAAAGTGTCCTCTGAAATCTTTTACTGCATCCACTGTCCAGCCAGGAACTTCAGCAAAAACCCGATTTTCTCTTTTCCAGTCTATCATATCAGGCGAAGACCATACACTTATTCCCCGGCCTGTGCAAAACAGATAATAAGTACCATTCTCCTGAATCATCACCGGATCGTGTACGCTTATTTTTTGCGAAAAAGTATTTACCGTGATTAAACTTAAGAAGATTATTGTCAAAAATACCTGTTTCATTTTTACTGGTTATTTATCAATTCCATGACTCTTAAATTGGCTTGCTCATTTTTGTTTTTGGATAGCTTCAATAAATAAAGATAGAAAACATTTATGTGACTGTAAAATTGTTGGTTTTATAAATCTTCAAATCTTTATTCTGAATGATATGAGATTCAGGGAAAAACCTGTGTTAAAAAGTTTCTTAAAATCTTAAATTTACCTTCGAAGAATCCAAATCTTTCAATTTGCAAAGACCGTTTTATATATCAAAATTGACCAAAAAGTATATTACGAATTTATGATGTAAACCTATCTTTGGGATGCAATTTTAAAAAACTTTTGGATTCATAGTAAAGCCTCATCAATATTAGTAAGTCTTTTTTTTGTAAATTGTGTTTTAAAATTTAAACGTTTAGAAAAAATGTATAAAAGAATATTATTATCAGTATGCGCATTATTTATTATGTGGGCATCAGTTCAAGCTCAGGATGTTGATTCGAGGATAGATGATATAAAATCTGTATTGATTAACGGAGATTATGAACTTGGATTAAACAAGTGTAAAAGTTTAATTGAATCGAATTTGTGTGATTCTACACAACTTGCTGTACTCTATGGTTACGCAGGCTTGTCAAGCGAGGTTTTGAAACTCAAAACCGAAGCCATAAACTATTATAAAAAAGCAGTTGAATTGCAAATGCCACAATTAGACGTTTATGATAAACTTATAAATCTGTCGAAAAAGGAAAAAAATGACTCAGTTTATGAGTATGCGTTACTGGAGAAATCCAAAGCATTTCCCGAATATAACAAGGAAATTACACAGAGTCTTGCATATCATTACATCAATACTCAGCAGTACGAAAAATTGCTGAACTCGGCAAATGATCTTGTTGGTTGGTTTCCCAGCAACGCTGATTTTCTCTATTTTAAGGGAGTAGCATTGCAGAATTTAGGTCAGATTGAAGAAGCAGAAAAATGTTATAAAGAAGTAATAAAATTAAATCCTAATCATCCGGATGCAAATTTGAGCCTCGGAATGATTTTATATAATAATGGCAGTGAAATATTCGCGCTCCGAAAAAAAAAGTATGAAGCTATAGCAAAACCTGACAGAGTGGATTATTTAAATTACAACAAAGGTATTGAAGAAGGTAAGAAAATATATAATCAGGCTCTGCCATATTTATTAAAAGCTTATGAAAGTGGTTCTTACCCTGACTTAAAACAAATACTTTTTAACACTTATACCCGACTGGAACAACTTGAAAAAAGGGATGCCTACAGATAAAGTTAATATCTAAATTTAGTTGATTTTTTGTTTATATTCAAAATAAAGCGTATTTTCGACACTTTATTAA
>JAHEMV010000155.1 GCA_024643455.1 Cytophagales bacterium | reverse complement strand
TACATGGATTTCATGCCAATTTTATTGACAATATAGTCAGATACAAAGCGCGATAAGGCCATGCAGGTCATAAAGACAAGATAGCCTGCTGTGAATATTTCTACTTTGATCACCTCTTTAAAATAGACTCCACTCCAGTCAAACATTCCACCTTCACATATTGCAGCAAAGAGGATCAATACTCCAAGTAAGAGAACCTGCGAGTCGGGTTTCCCAAATTGCAATTTATTGCCCGTTTCCGCTCGATCTCCCACAATGAGATGTCTGAAGGCGAACATCGCCACAATAATCACAAACAAGGAAATGATCATCAAATGTGTATGTATCGTAATGTCAAGGGCAATCATCAGGGTAGAAAAACTCACGCCAACAATACCTCCCAAACTCCAGAGACCGTGAAAGGAGCCATTGATCTTTTTTTGATATTTATTTTGTAACGTGATCGACTGAGTATTGAGGGCTATACTAAATATCCGCATAAAAAAGGCAAAGAAGAAAATCGAAAATACAAGGAACACTACACTGTTAGAAAAACCAATAACCATAAGGAACGCTGCATGGAGGAGGAAAGCTATAAATAAAGGCCAGCGACTGTCGAATTTAGAAATAAACCATCCCGATATTGGTAAACCGATCAACGAACTGATCGGCATGGTAAAAAGCAAAGAGCCCAACTCCGCATCATTGATATTGAGCGAGGTTTTTAGCGTTGGAATCCGTGACGCCCATGTCGCGAAACAAAGACCCGATGTGAAGAAAAATATGCTAAGTGCAATCCGCTGTTTGGTCTTTGTATCAATGGATTTTGGCCACAATTTTACCGGTATGATCATAATCAATCAAAAACAATTCAGAGGGCAAAAATAGACAATAAACCATTATATCAGGTGGAGTTTTTATTGATTACTAAAAAATTTTACGAGATCAAAACTGTAATTGAAATCGAGGAATAATGGATAAAACTAATAGAGAAACGAGATCTTTACGGCTTTCAGCCCAGTTTTAAATAATCTAAAAACTAGTGTGACCGATCGTATTCATCAATTTTCTTTATAATTCGCGGTTCAGCATCATCGTACATCTGGCGAATAAATTCATTATTAAATTCCATCGTGCGCTCTTCGAATGTCATCGTATCAATCCTGTCGAAAAGCATGGTTTTGGCCTTTTCAATATCTCGCCCATAGATATGGTAGGAATCTGCCTGCCAGTTGAGGCGACCCATATGGATCTCCTGACCTAATTGTCGACTGACTTCATTTGCGATCACTTCCCGATTGAACTGAACGAAGCCAAACATATTCATGAAATTTGCTCCCCAGGCATCATTACTCCTAAATCGGATATTGCTGTTGAGCCACTTCGAACCATCTTCATCTTCCAATATCCTATACCACAAAGATTGCAAACAAGGTGGATCATATACTTCCAGATCGACATTGGGCATCCAGGTAATCATTTGTGCCTGACGGGTAAATGGCTGCGCCACCAGTTTTTTGATGACTCCTGCAACCTGGTCAATAGTAAATCCTATGATTTTAGAAATACCATCATCGCCTTTCTCCTGCCAGGATCCATATTTGGCCAGTCGCCCATGATACGTATATTCCCATCGGGTATCATTTGGATCGTTCATGTTCTTTACCCAATGATCTTTGTAACCTTTCAATTCCAACACATATTCTTTTAGTTCATCAATACCTCCTGGAAAGGCCTGGTGAATCATCGGATCTGTTTCTGGTTCGAGAATAGTGAGGTTCAATGTGGCATCAATACTCAATGGATCACCAGGTCTGTCATATTGGGTTTTGAATCTGGTTCCTTGCTCGTAAAGTGCTACAAGTGCAGCTTCATATGCTTCGGCTAGTGTTTTTTTAGTGATGCAGATTACTGGGATATTTTTCATAGCTTAAAAAATTTATAGGGCTAAAAAATGTATGGACAAAATACGACTTTTTGAAATTTACATCAGCTTAAAATTTCATTTATTGTTCATTCGTTCCTGAAGAAATGAGTTTTATGTGACATAACTAATTGTGAAGCCGTGGAATAAAAAAGCCCGATTTCCTTGAGAACATCGGGCTTTTAAATCATTTGATAGGTATTATTCGTTTTTTAATGATTTTACTGGATTGGCTGTGGCTGCTTTAAAGGATTGAAAACCAACGGTTGCCAGGGCAATTATTACTGCAATGACTCCTGCAATTATAAAAGGCCAAATCCCAATGTTGGTTCTGTAGACAAAATTGCCAAGCCATTTTTGCATCAAATACCATGAAATTGGTGATGCAATAACGATGGATATACTGACCAGTTTGATAAATTCTTTATTCAACATATTGACCACATTTGGCACCGTTGCACCCATGGCTTTGCGAATCCCAATTTCTTTTGTCCGTTGTTCTGCAGTATATGCAGCTAACCCCAGCAATCCCAGACAGGCAATAAAAATAGCCATCGAGGTAAATACTGTGAATATCTGACTCATTTTTTGCTCCGATTGGTACAGGTCTTCAAACTGTTGATTTAGGAAAGTATATTGAAAAGGTGCATCTGACGCCAAGCTTTTCCATGTCGATTCAAAATCTTTGATCATCCCGCTAAAGTCTCCAGGTTTTACACGTATAGAAACATAGTTTCCTCTAGGTTTCAAAAACATTAGGTTGGAAGAAATGTCACTTTTAAGTGATTCGAAATTGAAATCCTTTACTACGCCGATCACATAAAATTTGTCACGTGTGCCCATTGCGGGATTAATCATTTGCACATATTTACCAATTGGATCGTTTTCTTCACTATCACTTGTCCAACCGAATCTCCTTGCAGCTTTTTGATTGATTAAAATGGCAGTTGAGTCAGAAGGGAAATCTTTGGAAAAATTTCTTCCTTTCAGCAGTTCCATTTTATAGGTTTTTAAAAATCCATAATCAACTTCATTAGTGAAAACAGGAATATCCACTGCATCATCACCTTGAGGCGTACAGACGGTCGAGTTAAATAATACGGAAGGAATCTGTTGCGATAAGGCAACATCAATCACCTCCGGATGATTTAATAGTTCATTTGTAAAGACCTGGACATTTTGATTCAGTCGTCTTGCATTTTCAACAACTATTATATTCTCTTTATCAAATCCCAAATTTTTATTGCTTATAAAATTTAGTTGTTTAAATACCATGGTCGTGCACACAATCAGACCTATGGATATCGCAAATTGAACCACCACCAGCGTATTCCTGAAAACTGAATTTTTCCTTCCGGAAGTACCAGAACCTTTCAGAACCTCTACTGGTTTAAATTTTGTTAAATAAAATGCTGGATAGCTGCCAGCCAGAAAACCTACAACGATAGTCAATCCCAGAATTATGATTAAAATCGATGGTTGATCAAATACATTAAATGCCAGTACTTTACCCGTGACTGTGCTAAATGGATATTTTAACGCCTCAGTTAATCCTAACGCAAGGAGCATTGCTATGAAACTGAAAAAGAGAGATTCCACAATGAATTGCCAGACGAGTTGGCTTTTTACTGACCCAAGTGTCTTTCTGATACCCACTTCAATAGCCCTTTTCGATCCACGTGCAGTGGCCAGATTCATAAAGTTTATACAGGCAATAACAATAATGAATATTGCAATGGCAGAAAATATATAGATATAAGAAATATCAGAATTCGCTCCCAGCTCTCCTCTCAAATCAGAACGTAAGTGGATATCAGTGATTGGTTGCAAAATGAATTGGTAAAACTTTTTGACATTGGACTTGTCCTGCAACTGATCTGCCGGGACATTGACATAAGCAATTACCTGCGGAACCACGTTTGCCATAATGATATCTAAGAGTTTGTCATCTAGATCTATTGGTGCAACTCCTGGGCGCAGTTTCAGATAGGTGAAATAATTCATATTCAACCAAATCGGATTAAGCGCATCATCAAAGCTGGACATGGAAACCAGTATGTCAAAAGTAAAATGAGAGTTGGAGGGTACATTTTCAGTAATTCCAGTTACCTGGTATGTGTCATTATTCAATTTTAGATGCTGTCCTAAAGCTGAACCGTTTTTTACATTTTGCTCTCCAAAATACCGAATGGCAGTTTCCCTGGTGAGAACAATAGATAAAGGATCACTGAGCATGGTTTTTTTATCTCCTTGTATTACCTTAAAATCAAACACATCAAAAAAAGTAGAATCGGCATAAAGCATGCCTTCTTCATTAAACACATTTTCCTTGTATTTAATGACCCCATGCAGTTGGTGTACCCTGGTAATGGATTCGATCTCTTCTATGCTATTTCTTAACCCTTCGGCTGATGGTGCTGAAGAAACGCCAACAAATATAGTTTCTTGTTCTCCAAGTTTTGCTTTGGTCGTTAACCGGTAAATCCGATCATAATCTTTATGAAATTTATCATAACTCAATTCTTCATTGACATATAGGAAAATGAGAAGACATGTTGTAATGCCTATTGACAATCCAAAAATATTGATGAAGGAATAGAATCCATCCTTGAATAAATTTCTAATTGCGACTTTTATATAATTCTTAATCATGGCGATTGACTTTTAATTTAATCATTATCCTTCTAAATATGGAAGGCCTCTTTTACATTTTCAGTAATAACTTTCCCGTCAAATAAATTGATGGTTCGATATGCATAACCGGCATCATGAGGTGAGTGGGTGACCATAATAATCGTCGTGCCAGCACCATTAAGTTCCTTTAATAATTTCATTACTTCTTCTCCATTGGCAGAATCCAGGTTACCGGTAGGTTCATCGGCAAGAATCAGGGCCGGATCACTCACAACGGCACGAGCTATGGCTACGCGCTGCTGCTGACCACCGGAAAGTTGTTGTGGAAAATGATTTCTCCTATGAGAAATATTCATTTTTTCCAATACTTGATCCACGCGCACTTTCCTATCCGAAGGACTAATTTTCAAATAGAGCAGGGGGAGTTCGACATTTTCAAATACCGTTAGTTCATCGATCAGGTTGAAACTTTGAAACACAAATCCAATTTTACCCTTTCTGATTGCAGCCCGTTGACGTTCGTTGGTATGGGCTATTTCAGCGCCATCAAATTTGTATTGACCATTACTTGGGCAATCCAACATACCCAGAATATTGAGCAAAGTTGATTTACCACATCCTGAAGGACCCATAATCGCTACAAATTCTCCATGTTCAATTTGTAGCGATATCTCGTTTAGTGCAGTAGTTTCTATCTCTTCCGTTCTGAATACTTTAGTAAGATTTGTTAAGGAGATCATAGCATTATGTTTAATTATGATACATTAATTATTTATTTCCACTTTGATATAGTAAGAAAGCCAATTGTCATGCCATGAAATTAAAACATTAATTATGAGCACTTTATAAATTAGTGCTTTACAAAAACAATCAAATTTGTACGATAGTGGACCATTAATGTGTATAATTATTAAACATTTTTTAACTTGATTTAAGTTTTAAATAAAATCCCCATGACAAAACATAAAGGCACAATTCTCATCGTAGATGATGATGCATTTATTTTGGATACAGCCAATTTGTATTTGAAACAGGAATTTGAAAAAGTGTTGATTGCTTCAGATCCCGCAGAAATACCATCACTTCTGGACAGCCATGAATTCGATGTAATACTGCTCGATATGAATTATAAAAAAGGGGATATGGATGGAGCCGACGGGATTTTTTGGCTGGAAAAGATATTAACCATCGATCCAACAATCATTGTAATCATGATAACAGCCTATGGAGATGTGGATCTTGCAGTAGAAGCTATTCGAAAAGGAGCAATGGACTTTGTGATGAAACCCTGGAAAAATGAAAAGCTTTTTGCTTCCGTAATGTCTGCTATTCAATTGAGAAACTCAAAGCTAGAGATTGATAAATTGCGCCATACCCAGCGCGAACTTTCAAAAGACCTGAATAGCAAATTCACGGAAATTATTGGCAATGCCCCGGCTATGCAAAGGATCTACGAGCTTATCGAAAAAGTAGCAGACACCGATGCTAACGTACTAATTCTTGGTGAAAACGGCACAGGAAAGGAATTGATTGCCAGGGCAATTCATCGATTGTCCGAACGTAAAGATGAGGTGTTTTTACGGGTAGATCTTGGCGCCCTCACAAATACGCTATTTGAATCAGAACTGTTTGGGCACGTCAAGGGAGCGTTTACAGATGCAATCGCAGATAAACCAGGAAGTTTTGAAATGGCTTCAGGTGGAACATTGTTTTTAGACGAAATCGGTAACATATCACAAACTCAACAAGCAAAACTTTTGTCGGTACTTCAGCAAAGAGAAGTGAAACGCGTTGGAGGAAATAAGACCATTTCATTTGATATTAGATTGGTTTGCGCAACGAATATGCCGCTTTACGATTTAATTAAGACAAATGACAAGTCGGCATTTAGACAGGATTTGTTATATAGAATCAATACCGTAGAAATTCAATTGCCCCCTTTACGCGAACGACCGGAAGATATCCCTGTTTTACTGGATCATTTCCTGTCCAGCTACTGTAAAAAGTATCATAAATCTATCATGCAAATAGACCCGGGATTGATACGAAAATTGCAATCGTATCATTGGCCTGGCAATATCAGGGAGTTGCAACATTCAGTAGAAAAAGCAGTAATTTTAAATGAGGGAAAAATAATAAAGGAAGTAAGTTATTTCATTCAGCAAAAAGGAGATGTGTCTGAACTTGATTTGCAACCAGCAACACTAGAAGAAATGGAAGGAAAAATGATTGAGAAATCCATTTCACAAAATGCGGGGAATTTATCAAAGGTCGCTAAGGAATTAGGGATTACCCGTGCAACACTCTATCGAAAAATGGAAAAATTCAAACTTTAAAAAATTCATTTTAATCAGCCCTGGCAACAATTTTATATTTGCCTGATTGAATCTTAAATACACCCTCAGAAATATTTTCCTCTATAGAATTTTGAGAATTCAAATCCATACGTTCGAAAATGGCATTCTTATATGCTTCTGGCAAGATGATTTTTGCAGACGCCTCAGCGGGAACCTCAATGTTCAACGTAAATACATTTGATTCTATTTTCCAATCTGATGAAATAACACCTTTCGAAGAATTATAAGAACATTTCACCCAGCCAACGGTGCCAACTGGTTTTGGGGCAATGATAATATTGGTATAAGCAACAGAATTGGATTCCTGATAAATTCCACCCAGACCAGAATAAAACCATTCCATAAGATGTCCAAGCATCATATGATTATTCGAAACATCTGCCAGTGCAGCCCAGCTTTCAGTCAGTGATGTTGCTCCTTTTTTTAACTGGTATCCGTAACCCGGCCGATCACTTCGATTATTCATTTTGTATAATATGTCAGACCTTCCGTTTTCACTTAGGATTCGCACCAAAAAATGATAGCCAATATCGCCTGATGTAAGTGCATAATCATTTTCTATAATTGTGTTGACCAGGTTATTGAAAACCAATTTTTCATCTTCTTTGGGTATAATTCCTGTATAAAGTGGCATAGCATACGCAGTCTGACTACCTGTAGAACAAACGCCTGTTTTGGAATTATAAAACTTTTTCAGAAATGCGGCTTGAACATTTTTAGCTTGTTCCTCATATTTCTGAACATCATCAGGATAACCCAAGATATTTGCTATTTTACCTAGAATTATTAAATCATAATAATATACGGAGGTGGCAGTAACTGCTTTTGGCGTTAACTGGGCAACACCAGGGTGTTTGGGGCCAAGATCATACCAGTCACCCAATCCATAGTCCAGGAGGTTATTTGAAGCTTTGCTTTTTAAATATTCAACATAGCGCTTCATCATTGGATATGCCCTGATGAGCACCTCTTCATCACCATACCATTTGTACAGTTGCCAGGCAATAATAACGGAGGCACTACCCCACTCAGGAGAGTCACGAAAACCATCAGCAAATGGGACATATTCTGGCGCAATATCAGGAACCAGTCCACTTGCTAATTGTGAATCAATCATATCATCAACGATTTTATTGTAAAGCGCATGAATGTCAAAATTGTAATGCATCGATGGGCCAATCAGGTAGGTTTGCTCAAGCCATCCAAGTTTTTCGCGATGCGGACAATCCGTTGTCACGCTGGCCATATTACTTTTGATTCCCCAATTAATAAGTTCAAAAATCTGATTAAAAAGTGTATCCGAGCAACTGAATGAACCGACAACCGGAGATGAGTTGCGAGTATGAAGCATTTTAATCTCCACAATTTCGGTCTTTGTATCAGCATGATCCGGTTCAATTATTTCGACATCCGCATATCTGAAACCATAATAAGTAAATCGAGGTTGCCATATTTCGACGCCATCACCTTTCAGGATATAATTAAATTCATATGGGCCGCCACCGCTTTTTTGTGTTACATTTCCTTCTTCATTAAGAAGCTCGTCAGGGCGCATACGAATTAGAGTACCTTTATTCCCTTGCACTCTTATCGAAATAATACCAGAAGCATTTTGACCAAAGTCATAGATTGTATTGCCTGTCTTTGACGTAAAAACTTTTTGTGTTTTAAACTCCTGAATAATTTTTAATGGATAGTCTTCCTCTGGCATAAGCGTTTCAATAGAATCAAATAGGATTACTGGTTTTTGCCAGGCTGAATCGTCAAAACCTGAAGTATCCCAACCTTTTTGTTCGAGGTTAGCGTCATAATCTTCACCACCGTAAATACTGCTAAACGTAATCGGTGAAGGGGTCACTTTGCACTGTTCATCTGAAACAATATTGTTCGTTGTGCCATCGCTATGATTGATGGTAATATTAAAAATTAACTTAGGATATCCGTATGCAACCACCAGCTTGCGATAACGCTCCCGGTTGATATTATAAAAACCATTACCAACAAGGACACCTATGGTATTTTGGCCTTTTTTTAAAAGTCCGGTGATATTATATGTATTGTAAAAAGCATGTTTTTGATAAAAGCTCCATCCTGGCGATAAGAATCGGTCCCCTACTTTACTGCCGTTGATATACAGTTCATAATGTCCTAGACCACTTATATTGATGGTTGCATGCTCAATATCATCAGACACTTCAAACTCTTTCCGAAACATAGGGACAGTGGAGCGCTTTATACATTTATCTCCAAGCTCATTTCCCGAACCGTGAACAGCCGGAACAACTTTCATATTATCTTCCAGTTGCTCATAGGCAATCCATCTTGCATTTGCCCAGGTGCTGCTGGTTTCCACTTTCGGAGTTGTATTTTCAAAACACATCAATAGTATCGCCGCTAAACTTGATAATAAAAGGATTTTCATAAAAAAAATTTATTAAGTAATGCTATGAAATGGTATGTGTACAGATTAGAAAGTGAATATACCGCATGATGATGTTAGTTCCAATACCAGTAAAAAAGGATCCAAAAATCAATTTATTTTAATTTATCCGATGCTATTCGGTTTAACCTGGTTTTAAAGGAATCGGATAATTCTCTTTTCTAATAAATGATATATCCAACCGGATTAATAACCTTAAAGGACTAATTATGCTATATTTTTTGATATTTCTGTTAATTTCGGTGGACGACAAAAAAGTTAATTAAATCAAAGATGAATTGGAGATTTGGTGCCTTTACCGTGATCCGTGTTTGTATTATACTGATACTTTGTATTGTCTTCGCATTCATATTTGCAAAAACGGAATTGTTCTTTTCCCAAATCATCATTCTTTCCTTGATTATTCTGCTTTCTTTTGAATTGATTCGTTTTGTGACCAAAACCAATAAGGACATAAAAAAACTATTTACTTCCTTAAAACACCATGATTTTTCAGCAAGTTTCAATAGCCGTGACCTGGGAAATTCTTTTGATGATCTCGCTGAATTATTTAGCGAAATCATTCGATCTTTTGGAAAAGTTAAAATTGACAAAGAAGCCCATTTGCAACTTTTGCAATTGATAATCGACCAGATCAATGTTGGAATTGTGGCTGTAAAA